>JBKPDM010000500.1:0-3815 GCA_046727895.1 Pseudomonadota bacterium
ACACCGGCATGACCCGGCCGGAAGCCGAACAACGGCTCGCGCAGTGGCAGCAGACTTACCAGCAGGCGAAGCAGCAGGCCATCCGCACCGCGGAAGCGACCGCGGACGCGGTCTCGAAGGCCGCACTGTGGTCCTTCGTCGCCTTGCTGCTGGGTGCCGTGGTCGCCGCCGTGGGTGGGATGCTCGGAGCTCCCCGTAAGGTCGCTTATGCAAGGACTTGACAGGACGGACACGAGTGCCGGCTTCTGCCGGGCGATCGACGCATGCGCACGGGTTCCGGGCCGCGCCAGGCCCGGAACCGCCCCGGCGAAGCAGCGTTATCATCGCATCTTCCGGACAACATCCAAGAGGAGTAGAACATGGCGACTATAGAGGAAGGCTACGGGCGTAAAGAAGGCTATGACATCATCGCGGCCGACAAAGTCGAGGGTACAGCCGTCTACAATATGGCCGGCGACAAAGTCGGCACGATCAAGAACGTTATGATCGACAAGTTGTCGGGAAAGGTCGTATACGCGACCCTGGCCTCTGGCGGTGTGCTCGGGGTAGGGGCCAAATACCACGCGTTGCCGTGGAACGTCCTGACCTACAACACCGATCTCGGTGGCTATCAGCTCGACGTCGATCGTGAGAAACTGGAAGCCGGCCCGGCTGAGACCGAGGAGGAACTGACTCGGAAACTGCAGGACAAGGACTGGGGGCGCAAGGTCTACGATTACTACGGTTCGTCCTGGACCTCGTGAACCGCGTCAGCCGTGGGCGGGGCGTTCACTGCGCCCCGCGACCCGCGGAAAAGCCGAGGCAATACCCCCGGTAAGCGAACACATACAGGTGACGGTCGGATCATTCATCCCAGCCCTCCCTACCGTTGCCTAGCCGTTCCCATCGCCGTCTCCTCGCGCTCCTTTTCCTCCCGCTGTTGCTGCGTCGCCGGCCGACCCATGGCGATGTCGTCCGCCGCGCGGGCATCCGCTTCGGCATCGGTCGCCGGCTCGCCCAGCGCATTTTCGTCCGCCGCCTGTGCCACAACCTGCGCCCCGGTCGCGGGTTGACCCATGGCGATCTGATCTTCGGATTGCGTCGCGCTCCCGGCCGCCCCAGCTGGCTGGCCCATCGCCCCCTGGTCGTCGCGCCGGGCATCCCGTTGCCGAGGCGTAGTCGGCTCACCCATGGCCCGTTCGCTGCGCTCCTTCTCGTCGCTCATGATCCGTCCTCCCGATCGTTGAAGTTCGACGTGCACGCCGCTCGACGTTCTCTCCTTCGTCCATCCGGCGACGCGCTGAACGAGTGGTGCCGCAGGAGGGATTTGAACCCCCGACCCGCGCATTACGAATGCGCTGCTCTACCCCTGAGCTACTGCGGCGGCCGATCGACGTGTCGCTTCAGCCCTGCGCACAGTTCATCCGCCTGGGTGACGCACTCGGCACTCTATGGTCTCACCAAAACCGAAGCAAGGGACCGTCGCCTCTCGGCGCCGGCGGTCGCTCCCCTTGAGACGTCCGACCGAGCGGCATCGAGGCCGGTCGAGGGATCCGGCCCTCGATTTCGTCGCCCGATCGAGCAGAAACGCACATGGAGCGCTCGTCGCTACTGGTGGGCGATGGCGCGGCTGATGACGATGCGCTGCACGTCCGAGGTACCCTCGTAGATCTGCGAAACGCGGACGTCGCGGAAGATGCGCTCAACCGGGAAGTCGCTGACGTAGCCGTAGCCGCCGAGCACCTGGATCGCCGCCGAGCACACCCGCTCCGCCATCTCCGAGGCGAACAGCTTCGCCATCGACGCTTCCTTCAGGCACGGCGCGCCCTGATCGCGCAGCGCCGCCGCGCGCAGCACGAGCAATCGGGCGGCGTCGATCCGGGTCGCCATGTCGGCCAGTCGGAAGGCGACCGCCTGGTGCTCGATGATCGGCTTGCCGAACGTCTCGCGCTCCTTCGCGTAGGCGAGTGCCCCCTCGTATGCCGACCGAGCCATACCCACCGACTGCGCGGCGATGCCGATGCGCCCGCCCTCCAGATTGGAGAGCGCGATCTTGTAGCCTTCGCCCTCGGCGCCGAGCCGGAGCTCGGCCGGGAGGCGCATGTCCTCGAAGGTGATCTGCGCAGTGTCGGATGCCCGCTGCCCCATCTTCTCCTCGATGCGCGTCACCAGGTAGCCGGGGGTATCGGTCGGCACGATGAACGCGGTGATGCCATGCTTGCCGGCGGTCGGGTCGGTGACGGCGAAGGTGATGGCGATCTGCCCGTGCTTGCCGGAGGTGATGAACTGTTTGACCCCGTTCAGCACGTAGTCGTCGCCGTCGCGCACCGCCCGGGTGCGGAGGTTGGCGGCATCGGAGCCCGCCTGCGGCTCGGTGAGGGCGAAGGCGCCGAGCAACTCGCCCTTGGCCATCGGCCGCAGGAACCGCTCCTTCTGCCGCTCGTTGCCGAACTTCAGGATCGGCATGCAGGCGACCGAGTTGTGGACGCTCATGATCGTCGAGCAGGAGCCGTCGCCCGCCGCCACCTCCTCGATCGCGAGCGCCAGGGCGACATGGCCGGCGCCAGCCCCGTCCCACTCTTCCGGCACCAGCATGCCGAGCAGGCCGAGCTCGCCCATCTGTCGGATGGCGTCGGCCGGGAAGGCATGCGTCCGGTCCCACTCGCCGGCGTTCGGCGCCAGTTGCTCGGCCGCGAAGGCGCGCGCCATGTCGCGGATCATCGTCTGTTCTTCGCTGAGCAGCATTCCGCTATTCACTCCCCATAGAGCTCGCCGGCGTCGAACGTCAGGCGCTCACTTTCAGCTCCGGAAAGTCCTCCTCCCAGAACTCCATCATCCCGCGCTCGTCCTGTTCGCGCATCTCGTCCTCGTGCCGGCGCAGCTCGACCCGCCGGATCTTGCCGGAGATGGTCTTCGGCAGCTCGGCGAACTCCAGCCGGCGGATGCGCTTGTAGGGGGCGAGCCGCGCCCGCGCGAACCGGAAGATATCTTCGGCCAGCTCGGCGCTCGGCTCGTAGCCGGCGACCAGCATCACCACCGCCTTCGGCACCGCGAGGCGCAGCGGGTCCGGGCTCGGAACGACGGCGGCCTCGGCCACCGCCGCGTGCTCGATCAGCACGCTCTCCAGTTCGAACGGGCTGATCCGGTAGTCGGACGCCTTGAACACGTCGTCGCTGCGACCGACGTAGGTGATGTAGCCGTCCTCGTCGCGCATGGCGACGTCGCCGGTGCGATAGAAGCCGCCGGCCATCACCTGCGCCGTCTTCCCCGGATCGTCCTTGTAGCCCAGCATCAGCCCGGTGGGGCGAGGGTCGAGGCGGAGCGAGATCTCGCCTTCCGACGCCTCCTCGCCGTCGGGGTCGAGCAGCGCCACCCGGTAACCCGGCAGCGGCCGGCCCATCGAGCCGGCTTTGAGCTTCTGGCCGGGCGAGTTGCCGATCTGCGCCGCGGTCTCGGTCTGGCCGTAGCCGTCGCGCAACGTCAGGCCCCATGCCTTCTGCACCTGTTCGATGATTTCCGGGTTCAGCGGCTCTCCCGCGCCGATAACCTCGCGCAGTTTCACCGGGAACAAACCCAAATCCTCCTGTATGAACAGACGCCAGACCGTCGGCGGCGCGCACAGCGTGGTGACGCCGCAGCGGGCGACCGTCTCCAGCACCGCCTTGGCGTTGAACCGTGCGTAGTTGTAGATGAACACGCATGCGCCGGCGTTCCACGGCGCGAAGAAGCAGGACCAGGCATGCTTCGCCCAGCCCGGCGAGCTGATGTTCAGGTGGATGTCGCCCTCTTTCAGCCCCAGCCAGTACATCGTCGACAGATGGCCGACGGGATAGCTC
>JBKPDM010000501.1:0-10479 GCA_046727895.1 Pseudomonadota bacterium
CGACCTTCGGCCACCCGGAGGCGCTCCTGAACGCTCTCGAGGGCGGCGCGGGCTGCCTGGTCTTCGCTTCCGGCATGGCCGCGGCGACCACGGTCTTTCAGGCCCTCGCCCCGGACGACCACGTCATCGCGCCCAAGGTCATGTACTGGGGCCTTCGCCACTGGCTGATCAGCTTCGCGCGCCCCTGGGGCCTCGCGGTCGAGCTGGTCGATACCAGCAACCTCGAGGCACTCGCCGCCGCGATCCGCCCGGGCGCCACCAGGCTGGTCTGGATCGAGACCCCGGCCAATCCCACCTGGGCGATCACCGACATCGCCGCCGCGGCCGACCTCGCGCACCGCGCCGGCGCCCGCCTCGCGGTCGACGGCACGGCCGCGACCCCGGTGCTGAGCCGGCCGCTGGCGCTCGGCGCCGATCTGGTCATGCACTCGGCGACCAAATATCTGAACGGCCACGGCGACGTGGTGGCGGGCGCCCTGGTTACCGCACGCACCGACGACTTCTGGGCGCGGATCACAGGGCTTCGCCACGATGCCGGCGCGATCCTCGGCCCGTTCGAGGCCTGGCTGCTGCTGCGCGGCATGCGCACGCTCCATCTGCGGATCGAGCGCGCCTGCCGGAGCGCAGCATTTCTCGCCGAGCGTCTGCACGAGCATCCGAACGCCGCCGCGGTGCTCTACCCGGGCCTCGCCGACCACCCCGGTCACGCGGTTGCGGCTCGCCAGATGCAGGGCGGCTTCGGCGGCATGCTCTCGATTCGCGTCAAGGGCGGCGAGGCGGCCGCGATTGCCGCCGCCGCGAAGGTCGAGATCTGGCGCCGCGCGACCTCGCTCGGCGGGGTGGAGAGCCTGATCGAGCATCGCGCCTCGATCGAGGGCGAGGGCAGCCCCGCGCCGCCCGACCTGCTCCGCCTATCGGTCGGCATCGAGCACCCGGACGACCTCCTCGCCGACCTCGAGCAGGCGCTCGCTTGATCCGGCGCGCGTCGCGAGTGACCGTCCCCTCAGCGCAGCTGCATCAGCTCGCGCGTCAACCCGCTCGGCCGCGGCGAGGTAGAGTTCCTGATCGTCGAGAAGCCAGCCGATCTGACCGATGCCGCCGGCGATGAATCGGACGAGCTCCCATCCCGCGCGCGGTCCGGCTCGTTCCGGCTGAAATAGACCGCGTTCCGATCCGGTTTAGCTGGAGATAGCCAGCCGCGCGTGAGCTCGAGGTCGGCAATGACCGGAAAGTGATCGGAACCGACCGCCGGGCCGCGCCGCACGGTGGTCACGGCGATCGGCCCTCTGAGCAGCACATGGTCGATCGGGATCAGCGCCGGCTGGAACCAGGTCGGCCAGGTCGCGAGATAGCCCTGGCCCTGGGCCGCGTTGCGCAGCCCCGCCGCAGCGACGAGCTCCCGAAAGTATGGCGACCACGGCGTGGTGTTGAAGTCGCCGGCCACGATCACCGGTCCGTCGCTGCTCCTGGCCACCTCGGCGACGCCGTCGAGCTCACGATCGCGCCGCCAGCTACGCCCGGGCCTAGTCGGCGCGGACGAATGCACGCTCACCACCACAAGTGTCTCCCCGCAGACCTCGAGCTCGGTGACCAGGTAGGGCCGCCTGGCGCGTGGCGCCTGCATCACCTTCTCGGACCGAACGGGAAAGCGGCTGAACAGGATGACGAGCGCGCGCGGGCTCACGTCGCCCCAAGACGGCCGCGTCTGATACGGGTACAGCGTTCGGAGCTCGGCCAGAACCGGGTCCCAGCGACGGCGCTTGGCGTTCACCAGCACCACCAGATCCGCATCGCTCTCGCGCACGAACTTGAGGGCCTGAGCCGGGGTCGAATTGTCCGCCCGCACGTTGGTGGTCACAAGGCGCAACGGCAGGCCCCCGGTCGCGGCGCTCGCCGTGCCGCCGAGCCACCGATCCTTGATCGCCCATCCGTGCACCAGCGCGACGACGGCGAGGCCCGCGGCTGCCGGATAGGCCCGGATCGCGACCGCGGCAACGCAGGAGATCGAGGCCGCGACCAGGTATTGCAGCCGGAAATGGCTGAACAGGTCGAACGCCCACCATAACCGGGCCGAGAGCGCGAACACCGTGACCAGCGCGAGCCCGGCCGCTGCGAGCATCAGGAACAGGTTCAGGGCGCGTCGTCCTTTGATCATGCCAATTGGGCTGTGAACCGCTCCACACGCCCTGGCGCAGGGATTCGATAATCCAGAGGCTGGCATTTCCCTTCGGGATAGTGAGCAGCATCGATGACGTTGGGGCGATCTATCCCGAATGACCAGGGGCGATCAGCAGAGGGCGCTCGACGCCCCGAAGTCGCCAACGAAAAGGAGTTGACGCGATGAGACGGATCTACCTCTTCCTCTATGCATTTTCAGCCATCGTCGCCACCGCCGGCATCGCCCACGCCGAGCGCTGGGTCATGGTCAATGGCATGCGCCTGAGCGAGCCTCAGATCATGCAGCTGGAGCAGATCCACTGCGGTCCGATCCCGAACGGCAACTATTGGCTCGACACCGGGACGGGTATCTGGGGCTACGCGGGCGATCCGCGCCCGCAGGGCCATGTCATGGACAACTGCTACAACCCGGGCCGCCGGCCGAGCCTGTCCGAGCGGGGCATGCTGTTCTCACCCCGTGATTTCATCGACTGAGCCGCGGTCGGCCCGAGGGCCCGCCCCTCAGGCGTCGAGGCGCTCGTAGAGCGGGTCGAGCGAGGGATGGAGGCTGGCGGCCTCCCGCTTGAGATAGGCGAGCAGCGCCCGCTCGTTAGTTCGATCGGACGCCTCGGCGCCGATCTGGGCGGTCAGCCAGGCGGCCTCGTCCTGGTCGACCCTCTCGGGCGAGTCGCCACCATAGAGGAGGTGCATGGTGATCGCCTTGACGAACAGATCGCGCCAGGCGGGGTCGTTCTCGGCCCGCGCCGTCGCCCGATTCAGGGCGAACAGGAACTCGGCCTCGGTGCGGCTGATCGCGAGGCCGTTCTGGCCGCCACTGCCGTAGATCAGGCGGCGGATCACCTCGACGTCGGCCTTGTCGATCGCGCCGGCCCGCCGCCCGGCGTGACCGAACAGGGCTTGCTCGCTGTGCAGAACGCTCCGCTCGACCGCCCGCAGGACGAAGGCGCGCAGCCGCTCCGAGCAGCCGTTGGTTCGGAAGAAGAGATTGAGCAGAAAGCGCAGCTCGGTCGGGTCGTCGACCGCAGGGCCCGGTCCGATCCACTCGAACAGCATGCGCTCGGCGTCTTCGGTCAGCTGGCTGTCGCGGCCCTCGCGCCAATAGAAGAAGTCGGTCAGCGCCTCGACGTAGAACTCGGCCCAGGCCGGATCGTCGTCCCGGCTCTGGCGATTGAGGTGAAACAGAAACTCGGCCGCCGCGCGACCGATCGAGCCCTTCTGGTAGATGGCGCGGCGCAGCCGCAGGACATGATCGGCACTGATCCGGCCGCTCGCCCGAATCTCGGCTTCGAGCGGGGCCAACGCCTCGGGCCAGCGACTTCCCATACCCTTCCCCTCCAGTTCACCCGGCGCGGCATCCTAGGGAGCGCGGTCTTAAGCCAGTGTTGACGGGGCGTGGGGGCCGGTGCCTGGCCTTGACGCTCCGTTGCCAGGGTCCGCGCGCGGCGAGGCGCGCTTTGCATCGGCCGGGGATTGGGCTACCAAGCCGGAGGCGCCGCTTCGGCGGGCCTCTGCGCCGCCGTTTCCCCACCTCGCTCGACCAGGGAGCCCGTAGGGCATGGATTCCGCTCTGTTCTCGCCGATCGCGCTGCGCGGCCTGCGGCTTCCGAACCGGATCGTCGTGTCGTCGATGTGCCAGTACAACGCCGAGGCCGGCTCGGCGAACGACTGGCATCTCATGCACCTCGGCCAGTTCGCCATGGGCGCGGCCGGGCTTGTGATGACCGAGGCGACCCATGTCTCGGCGATCGGCCGGATCACCCACAAGTGCCTGGGGCTTTACTCCGATGCCAACGAACAGGCGCTCGCGCGGGTGGTCGCGTTCTGCCGGCAGTACGGGGTGACGGCGCTCGGCATTCAGCTGGCGCACGCGGGGCGCAAGGGGTCGGTCCACCCACCGCTCGAGGGCAGCGCTCCCCTCGGGTCAGAGGAGCACCCCTGGACCACGGTTGCTCCATCCGCCCTGCCCTACGCCCCCGAGTGGCATGTCCCCGAAGCGCTGGACCGTGCGGGCCTCGACGCCGTCAAGGCGCAGTTCGTGGCGGCGGCCGGGCGGGCGGCCAGGCTCGGCTTCGACCTCGCCGAGCTGCACTCGGCGCACGGCTATCTGCTGCACCAGTTCCTCTCGCCGATCAGCAACCGGCGCACCGACGAGTATGGCGGTGGCCTCGAGCAGCGCCTGCGCTTTCCGCTCGAGGTGTTCGAAGTCGTGCGCCGCGTCTGGCCCGAGGACAGGCCCCTGGGCGTGCGGCTCTCGGCAACCGACTGGGTCGAGGGCGGCTGGACGATCGACGACACGGTCGCGCTCGCACGGGCGCTCAAGGCTCTGGGCTGCGATTTCGTCGACGTCAGCAGCGGCGGCCTCGACCCGCGCCAGAAGATTCCGCTCGGCCCTGGCTATCAGGTCCACCTCGCCGAGCAGGTCCGGCGCGAGGCCGGCATCCCGACCTGGACGGTCGGCATGATCACCGAGCCGCATCAGGCCGAGGCGATCGTCGCCGAGGGCCGGGCCGACCTGGTGGCGCTCGCCCGGGCCATGATGTACGACCCGCGCTGGGCCTGGCACGCGGCCGTAGAACTGGGCGCTGAGACCGCCTACTCGCGCATGTACATCCGCTGCCACCCGTCCCAGTGGCCGGCCCACCCGGCCCACCGCACCTCCGCGTAGTGCCGGGCGCGCGGAGCCGTCAGCTTTCGAGCAGGTTGGCGAGCTTCATGGCGACGCCGAGCGAGCCTTCGACCTTGATCTGGCCGAGGGTGTAGGCGAGCGTCGGGCTCAGGCGGCCGTCGATCAGCTGCGCGAGGCGCTCCTCGGACAGGCGGATCGTGCAGTCGGCCGGGCCGTCCTGGTTCGAGAGCGCGGGCGGGTTTTCGGTCGCATCGATCAGGACGGCGCCGATGTCCTCGATCAGGAACTTGACCTTGTAGCCGAGCGCGGCCAGCTGGGGCAGCTGGGCGCGGAGCTGTTCGGTGGCGGTTTCCAGGCTCATGGCACCTCGGGCGTAGGCGTGGGAAGGAATCGGGTCGCCGCGGCGGGCTCGCGCTCGTCCGCGCCGCCGCCGATGCCGGCCAGCGCGGGCGGGCCGGCGTTGAGGCGGCGGAGCTCCTCGGCGATCAGAGCACGCCTCGACGGCTTACCGAGCCAGGTCATGGGCAGCTCGGCCCGGAACTCGATCTGCTTCGGCTGCTCGAACGGGGCAAGCTTGTCGCGCAGAAATGCGCGCAGCTCCGCCACGGTCAGGCCCGAGCCGTCGCAGAGCTTGACGTAGGCCTTGATGGTCTCGCCGCGATGCGGGTCCGGCACGCCGCAGACGCTGGCCTCCGCGATTGCCGGATGGAGCAGGATCGCCTCCTCGACCATGCGCGGGTATACGTTGAAGCCGGCATTCAGGATCAGGTCCTTGACCCGGTCGATCAGATAGACGTAGCCGTCCTGGTCGATGTAGCCGACGTCGCCGGTGTGCAGGCGGCCGCCGCGCAGCGCTTCGGCGGTCTCCTCGGGGCGCTCGGCGTAGCCGGCCATCACCTGCGGCCCGCTGATGCAGATCTCGCCCCGCTGGCCGAGAGGCAGGCGACGGTCGGGATTGTCGAGCGAGACGATCTCGACCAGCGTGCCGGGCAGCGGCAGGCCGATCGAGCCGGGACGGCGCAGCGCGCCGAACGGGTTGATGGTGCAGACCGGGCCCGCCTCGGTCAGGCCGTAGCCCTCGACCAGCGCGCAGCCGGTCAGGCGCTCGAAGGTCTGCTGCACCGCGCGCGGCAGCGGCGCCCCACCCGAGATGCAAAAGCGCAGGCTCGAGAGGTCGTACTGCTCGAGCAGCTTCGAGCCGTTGATCGCCGAGTACATGGTCGGCACGCCAAGCAGCACCGTGGCGCGCTGATGGTCGATCACCTTGAGGAGCTGATCGAGGCGAAAGCGCGGCAGCAGGATGATCTCGAAGCCGCCGGCCAGCGCGACGTTCATCACGCCGGTCATGCCGAAGACGTGAAACAGCGGCAGCGCGCCGACCACCTTCTCCTGGCCGGGCTGCGCACCTACCGCCCACGTGGCGACCTGGTGGGTGTTGGTGTAGAGCGCGGCGTGGCTCAGCATGGCGCCCTTGGGCAGGCCGCTCGTGCCGCCGGTGTATTGCAGCACGGCGACGTCCTGTAGCGAATCGATCGCGACCGGCTCGAACTTGCCGTCGTTGGCGATCAGCAGCTTGAATTTGACGTGGCGCTCGTCGTGCGGGACGTCGGCGATCTCCCTGCGGCGAAGGAGAGCGAAGAGGGTCCGCTCGCGCCAGGGCAGGAGGCCGCCCATCGAGCCGACCACGATCCGCTCGAGACAGGTGTCGGCGAGGCGGCCCGCGATCTTGGGGTACATCCCCCGGATGTTGAGGGTGACCATGATCCGGGTGCGCGAGTCCTCGATCTGCCGCGCGATCTCGCGCTCGGCGTAGAGCGGGTTGAAGTTGACCACCGTGCCGCCGGCTTTGAGGATCGCGAAGAAGCAGATCACGTAGTAGGGGCAGTTCGGCAGGAAGAGGCCGACCCGCACACCCTTGCCGACGCCGAGCGCCTGGAAGCCCTTGGCGGCGCGGTTGACCAGCTGGCCGATCTCCTTGTAGCTCGACTTGCGGCCGAGGAAGTCGAGGCAGGACCGCTCGGCGTAGCGGGCAAGCGCGTCGTCGAGCAGGCGAAAGAGCGGCTGCGGCGCGAGGTCGAGCGTCCAGTCGAGACCTTCGGGGTAATGCGTCTCCCAGGGGAAGGGGCGGATCAGCGGCGCGTCGGCGGGCAGGGTCTCTGCGGGACCCGGCGAGCCGGCGCTGCGCCCCCGGAACGGCCAGAGACGGCCCGGCCAGCCGCTGAGCAGCGCGGCCATCGTCCAGTCCCTTGCAGATCTGCCCTTGATCATCGAGGTGCTGCGTCACCCAACCGCCGCCGACCGGTCCCCGAACCATTCTCGCGCAAAGAGCATCAACAATGCGTTATTTGACCTCGGGTCGGGCGCCTCGGACTCAGCCCTGAATCCCGAACTCGCTGAACGGCACGAACGCCACCGGATCGCCCGGCTCGACCCGGGTCACCTCCTCGGCCAGCTCGACCAGGCCGTCGGCCTCGGTGAGCGAGGTGAGGATGCCCGAGCCCTCGCGCTCGACCCACTGCACCGCGAGCCGGCCGTCCGCGCCGGGGATCAACCGCGCGCGCAGATATTCGCGCCGTCCAGGCTTCTTTTTCATGACAAACGCGGCCGGGACGGAAAAGGTCCGCGGCTCCGGCCAGAGGCCGCCAGCGAGCCTGACGAGGACCGGACGGGCGAAGCGCAGGAAACAGATCACGGCTGCGACCGGATTGCCGGGCAGGCCGATGAACACGCACCGCTCGAGCTGTCCGAAGGCGAGCGGTCGACCGGGCTTGACCGCGATCTGCCAGAAGTGCAGCCGCCCGAGCCGCTCGATCGTGCGCACGACATGGTCCTCGTCGCCGCGCGAGACGCCACCCGACGTGATCACCGCATCGTGCGCGGTCGCGGCCGTGGCCAGCGCCTCTGCCACCGCCTCGGCCCGGTCAGGCAGAATGCCGAGGTCCGTGACGCGAGCGCCGAGTCCGCAGAGCAGGCCACGCAGGATCGTGCGGTTGGCGTCGTAGGTCGCGCCTAATGCCAGCGGCTGACCCGGCTCGGACAACTCGTCGCCGGTCGAGAACAAGGCCACGCGTAGCGCGCAGAAGACCTCGAGCTCGGCCCGCCCGAGGGTCGCAGCGACGCCGACATCCTGCGGGCGCATCCGCTGACCCGAGCGCAGCACCACCTGGCCCTGCCGGATGTCCTCGCCCGCCTTGCGCCGGTTGGCGCCGGCCCCGATGCCGGGCGGGATCAGGACCGTCTGGCCGTCCAGTTTCGCGTCCTCCTGCATCAGCACGCTATCGGCGCCGGCTGGCAGCGGCGCGCCGGTCAGGACGCGCAGCGCCGCGCCGCGTGGCAGGCGCCCGACGAACGGGTGGCCGGCCGCGGCCCGCCCTTCGAGCAGCCGGAGCCGGGTCGGCCGATCGGGCTCGAGGTCGCCGTGAGCGAAGGCGAAGCCGTCGACCGCGACGTTGTCGAAGCCCGGCACGGCCCGATCACTGATCACGGTCTCGGCGAGGATCCGGCCATGCGCCTGGGCGAGCGGTACCAGCTCGGTCGCGACCGCGGGCTGGACGCGCCGCTCCAGCATGGCGAGCGCCTCGCCGGCCGGCAGGCGCTTCAGATCGTGGGCGAAGCAGTCGTTCAAGGGTGGTCGAGACATGGCCGCTCGAGCCCCAGCTCACGGCGTCGGCCCGGCAGGTTGCAGGCCTGCCGGATCGTAGCGCCCCCTCGCGCGCGCCTGGTGAGCGTACTCCGGGCCGGCGCGGCGTGCTAGGCTTGCGGCCGGACAAGACGTCGGAGCGAAGCGGGCATGAGCGAGACCATCCTCGACACGCGCGGCCTGAACTGCCCGCTGCCGGTCCTGCGGCTGCGCAAGGCGATGCGGCAGCTGCCGCCGGGCGCGCTGGTCCGGGTGCTGGCGACCGACCCGGGGACGATCCGCGACTTCCAGGCGCTTTGCCAGACCACCGGTGATCAGCTCCTGGAGAGCCAGGCGGAGGACGGTGAGTACCGCTTCCTGATCCGCAAGTCGGCCTGAGACGGTCGCCGCTCAGCGATCCTCCATGACGCTGGTCGCCGCCAGATCCTCCGCCTCGAGCTCGGCCCGCCGTCTACGGCGGGCGTTCGCCGCCCAGAGGTTCAGCGCCTCGACCGCAATCGAGAACGCGATCGCGACGTAGAGATAGCCGCGCGGGATGTGGAAGTGCAGGGCGTCGGCGATCAGCGCGACGCCGACCAGCAGGAGGAAGCTGAGCGCCAGCATCTTCACGGTCGGATGATAGTTGACGAATCCGGCGACCGGCTCGGCGGCGCACAGCATGACCAAGATCGCGAACAGGATCGCGAGGACCATGATCGAGAGGTGATCGGCGATGCCGACAGCGGTGATTACCGAATCGAGCGAGAACACCATGTCGATCAGGACGATCTGCACGATCACGGCGCAGAAGCCGCCGGTGCCCTGGAAGGCGGCGTGATCCTGGCCTTCCAGCATCTGGTGCATCTCCTGCGTGCCCTTGAAGATCAGAAACAGGCCGCCCGCCCCGAGCACCAGATCGCGCAAGGACACGTCGAACGTCTCGATCGAGAACAGCGGCTCGGTCAGGTGGATCATCCAGACCAAGCTGAACAGGAGCGCGAGGCGGCCGAGCAGGGCGAAGCCGAGGCCGATCCGCCGCCCGCGCTTTTGCTGATGCGCGGGCAGGCGCGCCGTGACGATCGAGAGGAAGATGATGTTGTCGATGCCGAGGACGATCTCGAGCACGGTGAGCGTGGCGAGGCTCATCCACGCCTGCGGATCAATCAGCAGTGCCAGCGGTCCCGAGATCACCCGTGGAATATGGCGGTCGGACCGGAGCGCCTCAAGCCCGGCCGGCCGCCACTTTCATGCGCGAGCTGTGGCCCGGCTGGTCGGCGCCCGCCGGGCCTTTACCCTACGTTGGCTCGGCTAAGCCGATCGACTATTCAACCGCGTCGGAGCCAGCGGCGGGACCAGCTCAGGGAGGAACATCGTGATCGGCATCAAGCGCACATTGATCACTCTGGCGTGCTTCGGATTCCTGGCCTCAAGCCCGGCCCGGGCGGAGGACTATCAGCGAACAGAGACGGTCTACCAGGGAGACACCACCGTCATGGGCGAACCAATCGTCTATCCGCCAGGGAAGGCCGAGGTTCTGTCGGTGATCGTTACCCTCCTGCCGGGGGAGGAGACCGGCTGGCACCAGCATGGGGTGCCGCTGTTTGGTTACATCCTCGAGGGCGAGGTTGTGGTGGACTACGGTGAGCGTGGCACCCGGACGTACAGATCAGGCACGGGCTTCATGGAGGCAATGGCGACGGCTCACAACGGTCGCAACATAGGCGACAAACCTTGTCGCATCCTCGCGGTCTTCATGGACGCGAAGGGCGTCAAGCCGACGATCCGTGCCCCCGCGCCGACCAGATAAATCGACCTCGCCGCTCCGAACGGGGGAACGCAGCGGCATCCCGCAGCAACGCAGGAAAACCATAGCCCGACACCCGCCGTATGCCGGTCGCTGAAAGTCGAGCTTGGACCTCTCCGACGGAGGAAACCCGGGCCCGTCAGCGGAGTTCCGGTCACTTTCGAGCGGTCACATGCAGCACAGCTCTGATCGATCGGGAAAGCAGATCGCGGACCGCCTGGTTGCTGTAAGGCCACGGCAGCTGATCGGCTA
>JBKPDM010000502.1:0-6943 GCA_046727895.1 Pseudomonadota bacterium
TCAAAGACGCCTCCCGAGCAAGGTGGTCAAGGCCGTGGTCCTCGGATAGTTCGCTCCGCCTCATGGCCCTAGCAGGGCCCTCCCTGCCGCGCTCGTCGCTGGAATCCCTCAGGCGCGTTCAGGCCTTGATGATCTTCTCGCGAAATTGCGTCAGCCGCCCGGTGGCGTTGCGGGTATCGACCACCAACGCTGCATGGGCCACGACCTCGGCGTAGTCGATGCCGGCATGGTCGGTGAGGATCAGCACCGCGTCGTAAAGCTCGATGCGCTCCGGGTCCAGGGAGGTGGAGCGCATCTCGTAGGGGAAGCCGTGGATGCGCTCCACTTGAGGCACGTACGGGTCGTGGTAGTCCACCCGGGCACCCCGCTCGCGCAGCAGGGTGATGATCCGCAGGGCCGGGCTCTCCCTCAGGTCGTCGACATCACGCTTGTAGGCCACCCCCAGCACCAGCAGCCGAGCTCCGTTCACAGTCTTTCGCTCCCGGTTGAGGCCCTCCATGGTCCGCTGGACCACGTAGTGGGGCATCTGGGTGTTCACCTCGCCGGCCAGCTCGATGAAGCGGGTGTGGAACTCGTACTGTCGGGCCTTCCACGTCAAGTAGAAGGGATCGATCGGGATGCAGTGCCCCCCCAGTCCAGGCCCGGGGACGAAGGGCATGAAGCCGAACGGCTTGGTCGATGCGGCCTGGATGACCTCCCAGACGTCGAGCCCCATCCGGTCGCAGAGCATCTTCATCTCATTGACCAGGGCGATGTTGACGCAGCGGAAGATGTTCTCGTGGAGCTTGGCCAGCTCGGCGACCCGGGTGCTCGAGACCGGCACCACCTTCTCCAGCGCCGCCCCGTACAGGGCCTGTGCCACCTCGAGACACCCCTGGGTGTGGCCCCCCACCAGCTTCGGAATGGTGCGGGTGCCGTAGCTCGTGTTTCCTGGATCCTCACGCTCCGGGCTGAAGGCCAGATGGAAATCGCGCCCGGCAATCAGTCCGTGCTTCTCCAGGAGAGGCCGTAGCACTTCGTCGGTCGTGCCGGGATAGGTCGTCGACTCCAGCACTACCAGCTGGCCGGCTCGGAGGTGCGGGGCGATCGCATTCCCCGCGGCGACCACCGCAGACATGTCCGGCTCCCGTTCCGAGGTGAGCGGCGTCGGCACGCAGATGAGGATGCAATCCAGCTCCCCGGCGGTCTCGAAGGTGGTGGTGGGCTGAAGCCGCCGCGCCTCGACCAGCCGCTGCACCGTAGCCGCCGGAACGTGCCGCATCGGGCTCTGTCCGCGCTGCAGCCGCTCCACCCGGCGAGGGTCCACGTCGATGCCGGTCACCGGAAAGCGTGCCTCGGCGAAGGTGATGGCCAGCGGCAGCCCGACGTAGCCCAAGCCGACCACGCCGACGCGCGCCTCCCTTGCATGGATCCGTTCCAGCAGCGGCGCCGTGGGCCGTCTCATCGCCCGCCCTCCTCCTCGCAGACTAGCACGCTGCCAGTTCCGGATCCGCCGGGGTGAAGCCAACCCATGGTCGAATCGAGCGTCTCGTCCGGCACGAGGCTCGATGGCCACCCCACATCGTCGAGCCATAGCTGAACGGTGCGCGCGGGTCACGCGTCACGGAGGCTGTGATATGGGCCTGTTCACGCAATGAGTTTCGAACAATTGAACATCCTCTTCGTCTGCGGCTATCCCGCCAGTCCCCCGGAATATGGAGGGCAGCGGCGGCTGGAGGGACTGATGAAAGAGCTGGCGCGGCGCCACGAGGTCTCGGCTGCGGCGCTGTTCAATCCGGAGCTCGATCCCGTGCGGTCCGAGCGCGCCATGCGTGTCTACTGCCGGGACGTGAGGTTGATCCCTGCCCCTGGTCAGGGACTCGCCAAGCGTGTGGCGCAGGCGCGATCGCTCTTCTCCCGAGACAGCTTCGAGGCCCGCAACTTCGCACTGCCGGCGTTCCAGCGCGCGCTCGACGAGCTGCTGTCCCGGCGAGATTTCGACATCGTCATCCCCTCGGCCGGACTCTTCCTGACCCGCTATCAATTCCGCCGGGCGCGCCCGGAAGCCGCGCTTCCGAGGCTGGTGCTCGACGAGCACAACATCGAATTCGATCTTCAGCGACAGATGGCAAAGACCGGCAGCCTGCTGCGGCGCATGCATAATGCGGTGAACTGGCCGAAGCTTCGTCGCGAGGAGATCGACGATTGGCGCCGCTTCGACGGAGTGACCTTCACGTCCACTCCCGACGAGGAACGGGCACGCGCGCTGGTGCCGTCGATGCGCTCCGCGGTGGTGCCCAATGCGGTCGACCTGCGCTCGTTCCAACCGGGGCCGGGGGATCCGCCGTCCGATGGCTGCACGGTGATGTTCTTCGGCATCAACGACTACTATCCCAACACGGACGGCATCCTCTTCTTCGTCCGTGAAGTGTGGCCTCGGTTGGCGGCCAGCCACCCGCGGGCGCGCCTGAAGATCGTCGGGCCGAGGCCAACTCCCGAGATCCTCGCGCAGCGGAGCGCCCGGGTGGAAGTGACGGGCGCGGTCGATGACGTGCGCGCGCATCTGGCGGAGGCAGCGGCGGTGATCGTGCCGTTGCGCGTGGGAGGTGGAACGCGCTTCAAAGTCCTCGAGGCCATGGCCATGGCGAAGCCCATCGTCTCGACGACGATCGGTGCCGAAGGACTCGATGTGGTGCATGAACGGCACCTGCTCCTTGCCGACGAGCCGGCGCAATTCGCGGCAGCGGTGGGCAGGGTGCTCGACGACGCCAGCCTCGCGGCACGGCTTGGCGAGGAGGGACGCGCGTTGGTCAACGCGAGGTTCTCATGGGATGCATCGGCGAGGCGTCTGGAAGAATTCCTCCGCGAGATTCTCGCCACCAGCGCAGCGCCATCATCTCCGACGAGAAGCCGTCGAGCATCTCAGGGCTGAGCTCGTCGGGCCTCGGCCGATAGGGGCGCGGCGCGGGGCAAGCGCAGTGCCAGCGGCTCCGGGGCCCCGAGGCGCTGAGCGGGAGCGTGATCTGCCCGGGAGTGACGGAGTGGATCACGCGCTACCACTTCAGGTTCATCATCTCAGAGTAGAGGCCATCGATCATCTGCGGCTCGATGCCCTTGTGCGCCGGGCGATACAGGCGGGGGCAGCGCCACGCGACCGAGAGCAGCGGCTTTCGCCCGCCCGTGAAGCGCTTGTCGACCAAGAGCGCGACCGCGCGCGTGGCGGGAAACAGGGCCGCGTGGGCGAGCAGCCGGAGATCCCAGAAAAGATTCCAGTCGCTGGCGTAGTGGATCTCGGCGAAGGGCAGCCGCTTCTTGCGCATCGGAGCGGCGACGACGTAGCACTCCCGCTGTCCGCGGCGCAGCAGGACGTGCCGGGCCGCCGCGCACCAGGAGTGGTGTTCGTAAACCGTGCCCTCTTCACCGGTCAACTCCTGCTCGAGGTCGGCCTTCGAGGTGGTGAACGATCCGGACAGCGCTCCCGCAGTGTCGCGGAATCCGGGGACGGGCGGCACGATGAGGCGCTCGCTCTCCAACGGAATGAATCCCAGCTGGGAAAAGATCCCGTACGCGGCAGGCGACGGGGTGGGATTGAGGATGCTGTGATCGCGGAGCTTCAGGATGGGCATGAGAAGCTTCAGCACGTCGCTGCGGTAGTCCGGCAGCATGATCCAGCTCGATAGGCTGCAGACCGGCTCGACTCGTCCGGCGATTTTTCGCTCGCTGAAGATGGTGGCGATGAAGCCGACCGCTTTTCCGTCAGCGTACAAGGCATAGCCGCGCTGCGGGTTGTCGGACCACGGCGCTGAGAACAGCATCCGCCGCCAGTCGTCACTCGTCATCCGCTTGGTCGGGAATTCGCGCAAGAGCGGATAGATCTCGGCGAACGCTTCGGCGCCGACCGCGCGAACCTCAGTCACGGCAGAGCACTTAGCGCAGCGCGGCAGCCCCCGTCGGCGACGGGCAGCGCGCCTACCCTGCGCACCATCAACCGGACCCACGTGCCGAGGCGGCGGTCGCCTCCGCCCTCGATGCAGATGCGGGTGAAGTTCATCGGATGAAAGGGCTTGGGGGCGTCGCGCAGCAGGAACGAGGGCGTCTTGCCGGGCACATTGAGGCCGCGGTGGCAGGAGTAGATGCGGATCCCCCGCGCCTGCAGGCCCTTGAGGTGCGCGATGGCCTCGTCCGATAGGTTGTGCGGCATGCCGAAGGCGATGGCGAAGTCGTCGCACGGCGCGCCGAGGATCTCGCCCATGCTCTCGAGCGCGTTGTCGATCTCGTAGCGGATGTCGGGCAGTGCGTGCATGAAACTCAGATCGCGGTGCGAGAAGTTGTGGGCCCCGATGCGGTGGCCCATCGCGCGCATCTCTCGCAGCTGCGCCGGGCTGAGGCCCCGCGCGCCTGGCGACCCTTCCGGCACGGAGGGGATCACGT
Source organism: Pseudomonadota bacterium (assembly GCA_046727895.1). Classification (GTDB taxonomy): domain Bacteria; phylum Pseudomonadota; class Alphaproteobacteria; order Geminicoccales; family Geminicoccaceae; genus DATAOG01. The sequence continues at coordinate 4,411 of JBKPDM010000502.1, forward strand.
GGTTCTGCGCGTGGAAGCGGACGTATTCGTCCGCGTCGCGTCCGATCAGCGAGGGCACCACGAAGAATATGGAAGACACCCCGATGCTTGCGAGCCATCTCGCCGCCTCGAAGTTGCTCTCCCATCCGTCGTCGAACGTCACCAAGATCCGATCTGTGTCGTGCGGCCAGCGTCCGGCGGCGATCTCGTCCGCGTCGGCGGGCGTGGCCATGGCGAAGCGGCTGCGGCACCACTCCACGATGCGCTGGAAGCGCTTCATGTCGTCGCCCAGCGTTTCGTGGAAGGTGAGGATGCGGAGCCCCGACCCACCTCCGTACAGGAGGAGGCGATCGCGTCGGACGCGTCCCGACGTTCTCCACAACTCCGCGAGGACCCAGCGCGTCGCTGACGCGAGCGGCCGGGTCAAGTCGCACCCACCCGCGAAGCCACGGCGCTTCTGTCGCGCTGTCGCGGCGCCTCCGGCGCCGCCGCGGACCGCAGCCACCCCGCCAGCTCGTCTGACGTCAGGCCCTGCAACCTGCGCTGCCTGCGATGGGTGCCGGGAAGGCTGTCCAGTGGTGCCGAATCGATCGTCAAGATTCCCCACTTCGTCGCTCGCCTTCCCAGGAGCGCGGCACGATAATCGATCGGCGCGCCGCGGGGAACCGCGGCCGAATCCCCCGCGGGCGCTCCGACGTGGCAACGTGCTACCGTCCTGAGTCCGGCTTTCCGGACGGCGCGCGACATGTAGTACCGAGTTGAGTCCGTCGAAAGTGGGTTGATCGAGACTCTTTCATCGCCGCATCCAATCCGTCGACGAGCTTCTGCTCGGTCAACAAGACTTCGTTGTGCTGGGGCTGCGATGCGCCGCGCGGGTTGGCCCTCGTTGAGCTTCTCGTCCTCGAGGGAGAGCCGGGTCAGGCTCTCCTCGTCCACCCATCTCGGATGAGGCGCTCCTCGGAATACTCCCAGTGCTCGCGTTCGGACTGTCTTCCGAGATGCTGGCCAAGAACGAGCTGGTGATCGAGGGTGGCCTGCGCCCGCTGGAGATCTGCAAGCGCGCCAGCCTGCCGCTCGCCTATGAGAATGGGAGCAGCTGGAAGTCCGAACTATCTGGGGAAGTCAAGGCCCGAGACATAGCGGCGGGCGGGCTCTTCGATCAGTCTAAAGGTAATGGCGGACAAGACGACGACAACACCAAGATAGACAACCAGCACTGCATCCATCGCCCAGAGATGCCCAACGCCATCCCATGGGTTCGCGGCGTCGGGGAGTGAGGTGTGCACCACGCCAGTCACTTGGAGTAGTCGCACCACCATGTTGCGGATCAGAAAGTGGACCATGTAGATGGAATACGACCAGGCACCCAGCTTCACGAACGGCCGCAATCCGACCAGCCTCGACAGGGGGCCATCGCCACGCGCGTACGCCCAGACCGCGAAGCCAAACACCAAGGGCCCGGCCATCGTCCAGGGGCCTTCGGCGAGGCTGACATAGGCCAGCGTCAAAACCAAGGCGAGTATCTCGAACCATCCCCCGGACACGAACGGCCGCGCAGTCGCCCTCCAGGCACGCAGAACGAGGTGGCCAACGAAGAACCCGAAAATGCAACGAAGGATGGGAAGCTCGTCGTTCGGCACGAGGTAGTCGGATGAAACCAGGGATATGAAACCGGCGGCGGCGGCGGCAACGGCCGCCATGAGCCATCGGGACGGGGCGGAGCCGCGGCAACAGAAGACGATCGCGGCGAAAAGCAGATAGGTCCAGAACTCGGTGCTGATGCTCCAGCTCGGGCCGTTCCAGGAAACCTGCGTATGCCAGCCGAGTGCCTGCACCAGAAACAGGTTCTGCCATATCGCGGCGATCGAATTCGGAGGCGCGAAAGGTGCGACATGGAAAGATGCTCCACCCGCACCCCCCGCCAGGATCTTGATGAGGTCGAGTGCAACGAAGACCAGCAGTATCGCGACATGCAGCGGCCACAGCCGGCCGAGACGCCGCATCACGAAAACCGAAAGCCCCACCCAGTCGCCAAGCCTATCCATATAGGCATGGGAGATGACGAACCCGCTGAGGACGAAGAAGAAGTCGACGAAAAAACTTGAATGCGCCACGAACGTTGTTTGCGGGTAGCCGAAATTGTGCACCGCCACCAGCAGAGCGGCGATGCCCCGCCAAGCGTCGAGGGTCTTGAAGCGTGGGCCTTGCGTGGCGTCACTCTTCCGCATGTGGCGACCCGTATCGCGTTTGCATTCCTCAGCGTCGCCCGGACGGGCGGCCTGATCGCCCGCCGCGAAACCAGGGTAGCTGCGGTCCGGGGGCGCTTCAACAGTTGGATTGACGAGCACCGCGTATCGCTGGGCAGGTCGGCGCGAAATGTCTCGCCAGCGTGCGCAACGTCTCCCAGGTAGAGACCCTCGGCGAGTGGCGCCCAATGGCCCCACGGCAGGGCTGGACAGGGACGCGGCTGGAGGGGCGAGGACGACGCGGGTGCGCGCAGCGAACGCCCATCGGGATCAGGGGTTGCTGTCGGAGCGCGCCTTGGCAGGCAGTG
>JBKPDM010000503.1:0-3956 GCA_046727895.1 Pseudomonadota bacterium
GCCGTGGAGTGAAACTGGGTGTAGCGTAGCCCTGCCTTCGCAACACGGTCCATCGCAGGAGTCGGGATCACACCGCCGAACGTGCTGGAGACGCCATAGCCCTGGTCATCGGTCATGATGAGCAGCACGTTCGGCGCGCTCTTCGGCGGTACCACCGTGGGCTGCCAGTAGGGTTTTGAATCCTTCGCGCTTTCCTTGATGACACCGCCGAATTTCGCGGGCGGCGGCGGGAGCTGCTTGCCGTCGATGGTCGTAGTGGCGCTCGGAGAACCAGGAATCCCCGTAACCTGCTGCGCCGACGCCGGCAACGCGCCCAGGGACAACGCTGCAGAAATCAGTACCAGACCCCTGCTCGTCGTGTGATTCATTCTCGATTCCCCTTTATGGCCAGCGGAAGCCAAACAGCACGGTCAGCGCAATGCTGTCCACCAGGTTGGCAGGATAGCGCTGGATGTGCTTGAAGGCTATCGCAATCTCGAGCACGTGGAAGATCAGCAGCAGCAGCACGATGGTTTGGATGGCAATCATCCATTCGGCCGCAGGCGGCACCGCGAGCGTAGCTAACATTAGCATCCTCCGGTGGCGATCGCCCCGTCCGCGGGCGTCGTCACCGGCGCCGAATCCGAAGATGGTCCTGGGACGGACGCCGGACTTTCGTATCACGATCTACGTGTCGCCCGACGACAGGGCACTGGCCACGTCCCGGAGGCTGTTCGGGAGCGCTGCAAGGCTCGGGCGCCTCAGCGAGGTCATGCTGACGCCTGGGGAGATCGAGCAGGTACGCACGTTCGATCTGATCGACGTGATACAGGTCGAGGGCAGAACCGACCTGTTTGGCCACAGCGACCTGACGTCGAATCCCAAGGTGAGCTCAGACCTGATCGCCATGCTACGCTACAGGCTCGCGCCCAACGATCCGGGCCGGCCGCTGGAAGAGGTGGAAAAGCCGTTCTGGCGGATACCCGCGGGACAGGGCAAGTGACGCCACGGGCGATCATGGATCACAGCCTGTCGGCCAAGACCAACGGCGAAGGGCCCACGGTCTCGGTCGACGAGCGGGCGGAGGTCCGGGCGATCAAGGTGGGACCAGATCTGAGCCCGCGACGAGGCGGTGCGGGGAGTCGGTGGGGAACGTCGGGCAATCGAGAGCAGAGGCCCAAGGAACCAGGGAGGGGACGCATATAGACGTCGAGCATGGTCGTCTGGAGGAAGCCCGTACCAAGAAGGTTCCCTGGCGGAAATGGGGACCGTATCTCTCGGACCGGCAGTGGGGGACGGTGCGGGAGGACTACAGCGACAACGGCGATGCTTGGAACTTCTTCACCCATGATCACGCCCGGTCCCGGGCGTATCGCTGGGGCGAGGACGGCCTGGCCGGGATCTCCGACGACAAGCAGCACCTCTGCTTCGCCCTCGCCCTCTGGAACGGGAAAGACCCCATCCTGAAGGAACGCCTCTTCGGGCTCACGAACAGCGAAGGCAACCACGGCGAGGACGTCAAGGAGTACTATTTCTACCTCGACAGCACGCCGACCCACTCGTACATGAAGTTCCTCTATAAGTACCCGCAGGCGGCCTATCCCTACTCCGACCTGGTGGAGACGAACCGGCGGCGCAGCCGCAACGAGATGGAGTACGAGCTACTCGACACGGGCGTCTTCGGGCAGGACCGCTATTTCGATGTCTTCGTGGAATACGCCAAGGCATCGCCCGAGGACATCCTGGTGCAGATCACGGCCGCCAATCGGGGACCGGAGGAAGCGGAGCTACACGTACTGCCGACCCTCTGGTTCCGCAATGACTGGGCGCCGTGGATCGCTCGCCCAGCGGAAAAGCCGATGCTCAAGCAGATCGAGGGCCCGGCGGGCACGAGCGCGATTGCAGCAGCCCATGCCGTGCTGGGCACCTACCATCTGTACTGCGAAGGCTCGGCGCCGCTGCTCTTTACCGAGAACTCGACCAACCACGCCAAGCTCCACCTCGACTATCCGGATGTGGGCCCGTATCTCAAGGACGGTATCAACGACTACGTGGTCCAGGGTCGCCGGGAGGCGGTGAACCCCGAGCGGCAGGGCACCAAGGCCGCCGCCCACTACCGGCTGACGGTCGGCCCCGGCCGGTCGGCGACGGTGCGGCTGCGCCTCACCGCCCAGGCTCCGGCCGGGTCGCGCACGCCGGCAAAGGGGAGCGCCATCCCCTTTGGGAAAGACTTCGACGAGACCCTGGCCGCCCGCTTGCGGGAGGCGGACGCCTTCTACAAGTTGGTGACGCCGCCCTCGGTCTCCCCGGATTCGGCCAATGTGATGCGCCAGGCCATCGCCGGCATGCTCTGGTCCAAGCAGTACTACTACTGGGACGGTGACGCGTGGCTGGAGGAGCACCGCGCCCACCCCCTGCATGGCGGCAGCCGCGACTTCCGGAACCGGGAATGGTTCCACATGATCAACAACGACATCATCTCCATGCCCGACAAGTGGGAGTACCCCTGGTACGCCGCCTGGGACCTCGCCTTCCACACGCTCCCCCTCTCGATCGTGGACCCCGACTTCGCGAAGGAGCAGATGGAGCTGATGCTCCGCGAAGTGTACCTGCATCCCAGCGGTCAGATTCCCGCCTACGAGTGGAGCTTCAGCGACGTGAACCCGCCGGTGCACGCCTTTGCGACCTTGTTCCTCCACCGTACCGAGCAGGCTCTGCGCGGCGAGGCGGACGTCGAGTTCCTCAAGGCGGCCTTCAACAAGCTCTTACTGAACTTCACCTGGTGGGTGAACCGCAAGGACCGGTTCGGCAAGAACGTCTTCGAGGGTGGGTTCCTCGGCCTCGACAACATCGGGGTCTTCGACCGGAGCGCCCCGCTCCCCACCGGGGGCTACCTGGAGCAGGCGGACGGCACCGCGTGGATGGCCCTCTTCACCCAGAACATGTTCGAGCTCGCCATCGAGCTCGCCAGCCACGACAAAACCTACGAGGACATGGCCGCCAAGTTCGTAGAGCATTTCCTGTATATCGCCGCGGCCATGAACAGACCCGGGCAGGACGGCATGTGGGACGAGGAGGACGGCTTCTACTACGACCTCTTGCGGCTCCCCGACGGCAGCGCCACCCGGCTCAAGGTGCGCTCGATGGTCGGGCTCCTGCCCCTGTGCGCCACCACGGTGATGGAGAAGTGGCAACGCGAGCGCATTCCGCGGGTAACGGCCGGGTTTCTGGGCCGCGTGCGCCAGATGCCCGAACTCCTGGAGTCCCTCCACCCCACGGGCCCCGGTCACTTCGGCGTGGCGGAGCGGGGTATCATCGCCCTGATCAACCCGGAGCGGCTCCGTCGGATCCTGTCGAAGATGCTCGACGAAGACGAGTTCCTGAGCCCCTACGGCATCCGGTCGCTCTCCAAGTTCCACGAGCAGCACCCGTACGTGTTCCACGCGGGCGGACAGGAGTACCGCGTGGACTATCTGCCGGCCGAATCGGACACCGGCATGTTTGGCGGCAACTCCAACTGGCGGGGACCGGTCTGGATGCCGGTGAATACCATGCTCATCAGGGCACTCCTGAACTTCTACCTGTACTACGGCGATAACTTCAAGATCGAATGCCCGACCGGCTCGGGCAACCTGATGAACCTCTTCGGGGTGGCCAAGGAGATCTCCGACCGGTTGACACGGATCTTCTTGCGAAATGACCGCGGCCGGCGGGCCGTCTACGGCGGGACCGAGAAGTTCCAGACCGACCCCCACTGGCGCGATCACGTCCTGTTCTACGAGTACTTCCACGGGGACAACGGGGCCGGGCTGGGCGCGAGCCACCAGACGGGCTGGACGGGCGTCGTGGCGAAACTGATTCAGCTCTTCGGATTGCTCGATTCAAAAAAGGCGCTCGAGGCTGGAAAGGGCGCGGCTTTTGCCCGCGGAAGGTCGGAACGCGAGGCGAAGACATGAAGGTTTTGCCCGCTTATCCAT
>JBKPDM010000504.1:0-3279 GCA_046727895.1 Pseudomonadota bacterium
CAGAGCGCCGACCGGGGACTGCGCAAGACTTATCTCGGCACCAAGAACTACGACATGGGCGTCAAGATGGCCCAACACCTGATGAAGCTGAACTCGAAGGGCGGCACCGTCTGCCTGCAGCTCGGCAACGTCGCGGCCGACAACATCAATGCCCGCGCCGCCGGCTTCCGCGACACGATCGCCGGCACCAAGGGCATTGACCGGCTGAAGGGCGAGGGCGGCTGGACCGAGGTCGAAGGCTGTCCGGTGTTCACCAACGACCAGATCGATCTCGCCAATCAGCAGATGGCCGATACGTTCACCGCCCATCCGGATCTCGGTGCCTTCATCCTGGTCGGCGGCTGGGCGCAGTTCGGCCCGCAGGCCTATGCCCAGGTGACCGACCAGGTCATGGACAAGCTGAAGGCCGGCAAGCTCATCATCGTCGCCGGCGACACGCTGCCGCCGCAGATCGACGCGCTCAAGGCCGGGCGCAGCTACGTGCAGGTCGGCCAGCGGCCGTTCGAGATGGGCTATCGCGCACCGTCGGTGATGATCGACCTGATCAACGGCAAGAAGATGGACCCGGTCATCTTCACCGGTCTTGACGAGTGCACGGCCGACAATATCGACACCTGTATCCAGAAGTAGGTCGCAGCAAGCCTGACGGACTCGGGGCGCCGCCGCGTGGCGGCGCCCCTGGACGTTCGGCTTGGGGCGGCGGCGACCCAGGCGCGCCGGGTGGCCGGCGTGAAGTCGGCGCCGAGCCCCCGCTCCAGGGTCCAGATCAGGGCCGCGCCGACCGTGGCGTAGTGCTCCGTCTCGACACCATGGTGGGCGTGGCGGCGGCCGAGCTCACGCACCGCCGGCAGAATCTGGTCGAGCCGGTCGAGCGCGCCGACGACGTTCCGGAGCGCGGCCATCAGCTTGCCGCGCTGCGCCGTCAGGTCGCTCCGGAACAGGCGTCGCAGCCGCGGATCGAGCTCGAACAGACGCTGGTAGAACAGCGCCGCCGGATCGCCCACGGCCGCCGCCACCTTGGCGAAGCTGGTGCGCACCAGATCGACTTGCTCGGGCGTCATGACTTCCACTCCCGCGTGGCTCGCCTGCCGGGCCACCCGCCCGGAGGCGCCGAGGCCGCCAGGATCGTCCGGCCCGGTTTCAGGACGACGTCGCCCCGGGAGCGATTTGGTATCAATTGTTTCAGCAGCCGGCCCGGTGCCCTCGAACCGCAGACGGGTATGATGCTGTCACCGCTGATCCGGCAGGACGATCTGCTCGAGAGCTTCACCCGCCTCGAGACCTTCGGTAGCCCGAACGTGCACCGAGTTTACGGTAACCATCGACCCGAGCGCGCCCGAAGTGCACGCGGTTGTCGTGGCGGCCCGACGCCGGCTGCGGGCCGTATGTCCGTGTATTCGAAGGTGAACGGCCGGCCGGCGAAGGTCATCCACACATAGTTCGCCGCGTAGCGAAATGCGCTCCTGAGCATCCCTTCGGCTTTGAGCCGCCGGCCGGAGGCATACATCGGCAAGGCGAAGGTCCAGCGCACGGCTCCCACCCTGGTGAGGCGACGCGCGACGTCGGTATCCTCACCGTAAAAGGATATCGTCCGGTCGTATCCGCCGATCTCGAGCCACACGGAGCGCCGAAACACGAAGTTGCCGCCCTGCACGACGGAGCCAATGCGCAGGACATGCCGGTTGACAAGGTAGAAAAGAAACGCCGCATAATAATATAGCTGAACAAGAGCTCTCCTGTACGGCGACAAGTCATAAAATACAAAAGGCCCGCTGAGGGCGACGAGATTCTTGTCCGTCGCGAAGGATTTCAGAACAGTGGTAATCCAGCCCTCAGGAAGAATCGTGTCGGCATCGACGTTGGCGACCAGCTCGGCCGACGATGCCATCAGCCCGGCATGACGCGCCTGGACCAATCCTTTGACGGGCTCATCGACCACGCGAACCTTTGGAAAGGACGAGGCGATTTCCCGGGTCCGGTCGGTCGATGCGTTGTTCACGACGACCACCTCGGCCCGGCAGCCCGTCGCCTCGATGGCCCGCAGGATCGACTCCAAGCAGCGCCCGATCAAGGCTTCTTCATTGTACGCGGGAACGACGAACGCGAGCTCCGGCATGCGGCCTCACTTTCCTGGTCTTGTTTCGAGCGCGAGGCGAGCGGGCGTGAACGGCCGGGCATCGACGAGGCCGCGATAGATCTCTTCGAATCGTGCGGTGATTGTCTCGGGATCGAACGCGGCGGTGCTGGCCAGGGCCGCACGGGACATGCGCGCGCGCAGATCCGGGTCGTGAAACAGGGCGAGTATCGGCGGAACGAAGGCCTGCGGATCCTCGGGATCGACGAGAAAGCCGGTCCTGCCGTCCTCGACGTATTCGACCAGCCCCCCGGCCCGGGCGGCGACGACTGGCAGGCCGCAGGCCATGGCCTGGACCATGGTCATAGACTGGGTCTCCGACCGGCTCGTGGTCAGAAAGACGTCGCAGGCGTTGATCGCCTCGACGAGCGGAGCGTCGCGCAGGACGCCGAACATCCGCACTCGAGCGGCGAGGCCGCGGGCGCGAACCCGCGACTCGAAGCCCGTCCGATAGGGGCCGTCGCCGATCACCGCGAGATCCAGATCCATCGCCCGGCAGACCCGCGCAAAGACCCCGAGCGCGAAATCCAAGTTCTTTTCGACCGCAATGCGCCCGAACAGCAGGAGCGTGGGGCGGCGCAGCCCGAGCCTCGCTTTGAGCGCAGCGCGGCGCCGCAACGGGCGGAAGATCTGCGCGGGAATGTGGTTCGAGACGACCGCCGCCGGCCGGCAAAGGCCATGGTCCTCAAGCTCCGAAAGCAGGCTGCGGCTCGGCGTCGTCACATAGGCGCAGCGGTTGTAGTAGAGCGCCGCCGCTTTGCGCGCAGCGCTGCGGAAGGGCGCGCAGTCGAGTCCGACGTAGTGCAGATAATCGGCGGGAAAGGTGTGGTCGGTTCCGACGAGCGGCCGGCCGAGGCGCCGAGCCGCCACCATGGCGGCAAGGCCGATGGTCGAACAGCTGTGCGTGTGGACGACGTCGGGCCCGAAGCGGCGGAGATCCCCGAGCACGCCGAAGGGCGCGACGAGGGCCAGCCCGCCGCCCGATCCGGGCAGGGTCCAGGCGGGCCGGCGCAGGACGGTCGGATCGGGCTCGGCGCCCGGCAGCTCGGGGGCATAGATCCGGACCGCGTGCCCGCGCCTGAGCAGCGTCTTGGCGAGCAGATCGACCGAATCCGCCACGCCTGAGATCTGGGGCAGATAGATGT
>JBKPDM010000505.1:0-7319 GCA_046727895.1 Pseudomonadota bacterium
CCAATGGAGATCTTTTAGCCATCGTGACCGAAGACGGGGAAAATTGGAACTGGCACGACTTGGGGAAAGATCCCGCTGGACGGGGCGTCGCAGATGTTGGCGCATTCGGCTGAGCGCTACGACAGGACAGATCTGCCGTGAGCAACGCCGCGCTGATCGTGCTCGTGATCGCCGCGGTGGCATTGTTGTCGGCGATCGCGATCCTGCCGCCCGGCGCCTGCCATCTCTGAGCCTCGCGCCCGCACCACCACCACCGCTGCTGTCGCCACCCACCGGCCAGGTGCTGCCGCAAGGCGGTGATCAGCGATCGAGGACCGCTTATCGGGCGGCCGTTAGGTAGGCGGGCCCGGGGGCCAATGATTGCGCGGTTGGTTGCCGCCGGGTGAAGGCGGGACGCATCTGGTACGAGACCCTGCGCGACCCGCGCCTTCGGCCCAACACCGGCTTCAGTCGCTTCGCCCGGCTGACCGCCGATGTGGCCGCGAAACTGTACGGTAGCGGCAGCGCCGAGCAGCTGGCCGTGCGCCACAGCTGGGCCGAGGTCGGGATCAGCGTAAGCGCCTAGAGAGCGCGCGAGATACGGCGCAGGGGGCCCGGACCGGTCGTCCAGTCCGGGCCCCCCGCTATAGGCAGACGCGCTCCGGCGTGCGGGCGGATGGTCAACGTTCGACCGGAGTTGGGAGGACGCCGCGACCGGCGGCGGCGGCGCTTCGTTCCGGCGGCCGCTTCTGGTACGCTTCGGTGGTGCACGCTCGCGCTCGCGTTGAGCGGATGCGGCAGCGTTCCGAGCGTTGCGGCGAACCGGGAGGAGCCGATGCGAGTGATCTTCCAGACCGAGGGCGGCATCGCCCACTTTCCGGGGTTGAGCCGTCCGGTGACCATGGAGAGCGATCAGCTGCCCGAGCAGCAGGGTGCGGAGCTGCGCCAGCTGGTCGAAGCCGCGCGCTTCTTCGATCGTCCGGCGCAGGTCGGCCAGCCGGCGCCGGGCGCCGCCGACTACCGGCAGTACACGATTACCGTCGATGCCGGTGAGCGACGTCACACCGTGCGGCTGGTCGAGCCCGTCGAGGACCCCGACCTCCAGCGCCTGGTTCGTTTCCTCCAGGAGAAGACCAAGGCCATGCGCAAGGACGCTCCACCGGGGCGTTCCCCCTGAGCGATCGCCAAGCCACCGGGAGATCGAGGCCGGCGCAGCGCCTAGGCCGACAGGCCGGGGAGGATGATGCAGCGCGGCTTGGCGTCCGCCGGCATCTGGCAGGCGTGCGCGTTGTTGTCGATCGGCGGCAGCGAGTTGTCGGGGTCGGCCAGCCACCAGCGGCCGTTGACCTCGACCTCGACCCGGCCGCCCGGCAGCTCGTGCCAGGGCACGGGCGCGCAGTGCTGCCCGCCGCAACAGTCCTTGCCGGCGGGCGAGCGCAGCCCGCTGTAGTCGACCACATGATCGCCGACGATCACCTGATGGGCGGCGACCGGCGCGGCGATCACCATGAGCACCGCGACGACGGCAGGCTTCATGTCCACCTCGGCGCTGCAGCCAGTACGCACCCCGATGATGTGAGATTCAGTCGCCGGAGCCGAACGTCAATCGGCGCCGTGTGCGAAATCGACGCCGCGCCGCGTCGTCTGACCGCGCAGCGCCAGGGCGGCCTGTCATGGCGGGTCGAGGCGGGCTGAGTGGCTGCCGTCGCACGGGAACGCGGGAGCATCCGGCGCGTATCCGCCGATCGCGGGATCAGGGTCGCGGACCATGCCCGTCGGGCGATGGCGCACGAAGGGCACAAAGGGGGACGTCTCGCATGGGTCGATCAGGGCGGAGGTCGCACCGCCCGCAGCGCCACCGGCGGCCCCGACGGGGTGATGACGTTCTGGAGAACGCGGCGGTCGGCGCGGCGTCGGGCGCTGCGGCCGGTGTCGCGGCCGGCTTCGTGGCCAGCCTGTTCTGACCCCCGCGTTGCGGCCGCGCCGCGAACGCCATCTCGGTCGCTTCTACGCTTTGGCCCGGCTCGAGGCCGCGGCGGCGCTCTGCACGCCCGGCTCGAGGCCGCGGCCTTCTGACGCGCTCCCGCGACCTGCCCCTGCTGGTTTGATTCAAGTCAAAAGCTGCTCCGTGGGCCACTTCTAGCCTTGGGCATGTGAGGCGCACGCACAGCCTCAACCGCACGAGGAACAAAAAAATGCAACGTCACCTGAAGAAACTCCTGCTGCCGGTCACAGCCCTGGGCATGGCGGTCGCGGCCGCCGCTCCCGCCCAAGCCGCGGGGTCCGTGGTCAACGTGGCGCTCTGGGACAAGGGCGCCGACATGAAGCAGGCGACCAACCTCGGCCTTGGCACGGGCGGCGACATGTCGAAGGCGACGATGGGCATCAGCGCCACGCCGGATAGCGTCAAGCCCGGCATGGTGACCTTCGAGGTGCTCAACACGTCGAAGGACACGATCCACGAGATGATCGTGGCCTCGCTTGCCGATATGAAGAAGCCGCTGCCCTACATCGCCAACGAGGAGCGCGTCGACGAGGACAGGGAGGGCGACCTGGGCGAGGTCTCGGAGCTCGATCCGGGCAAGTCCGGCGCGCTCCGGATCGAGATGAAGCCGGGCACCTACATCCTCTACTGCAATGTCCCGGGCCACTACATGGCCGGAATGTGGACGACCTTCACGGTCAAGTAGCCCTCCCCGCACGCCGTCCGAGCGGACGCGCCTCAGGCGCCCCGGCACTTTTTGCGCCACGATTGGCCCCCTCCCCGATATCCTCGCCCAAAACAAGCGCATCGCGGGCGAGCGACGTCGGCGCCGGGGCTGCGTGCTAACCAGTGAGGTTGCGGCGCGCGACCTGATACCAATCGCGCTCGGTGCGGTAATAGAGCTTGCTCGCCCGCTCAACCGTTCGGACGACCTGCTCGAACAGCGTCCTGGCCTCGGCGACGCGGCCGATCTTCTGCAGCAGAAGAGCGAGGCGGCAGCGCGCCTCCTCACCGGGATAATACCCGGCGAGCGCAGCGTACTCGATCAGTGCCTGCTCGACCTCGCCCCGCTGCTCCCGGCTGCGCGCGTAGAGCAGGTGCCCCTCCGGACAGTCGAGGTCCGGATGGGCGGCGCGCAGGCGATCCAGCGTTGCGCAGGCACCCCCATAGTCTTCGAGAGCGAACTGGGCCCGGGCCAGCCCCAGCATCAGAGCGTGGTCCGTAGCGTGGACACCGGAGAGAGAGCTTCGGAACAGCCGCTCGGCGTCGGCGGGACGCCCACGGCGCAGGCATTCCTCGGCGAGCGCCGCCCGGTTCTCGACCGTGTCCGCCTCGGCGAGCCGCTGGGTCTTTTCGCGGAGATCGCGCTCCGGGTCGATCACCGCGCCGATGTCCCGCACCGCCTGGCGGGTCGCGCGGCTGTTCCCGACATCGGGGAGGATTTCCAGGAAGAGGTAGGCGAGACAGCCGACGAGCGGGACCGCGAGGATGATGAACAGCCACTGGCGTCGCCGCCCGGTCCTCATGACGTGGGCCAAACAGAGCAGCTGAAGACCGAAGACCAGGGCGGCGAGCGCAGGCATGGCGGGGCGGGCTGGAGCGCGGCGCCGCGGGCGGGGTCAGCTCGCCGGCTCTTCAGATCAGAGCTTGCCGGGCGCACCTACCTCTGATCGAGCGCGTCGAGGTCGCGCCGGTCGACCACCCCGTCATCGTTGACATCGAGGTCCGCGGTCGCCCAGGTGTCGTTCGGCCCCTTGCCGGGCTTGGCCCTCGCGATGGCGTCCGCCAGCTCGGCTTCGAGGCGATCGACTTCCGCCTGGTCCCCTCGTGCCCGGGCCTCGGCCAGCTGCGCCTGCAACTCCGCGATGCCGTTCTCAAACGGCGTGCCGAACTTGGCCTGCATCGCGCCGACCCGCGCGCCATAGCCGAGCCGCTTGGCGAGCTCGACCATGGTCTTCGTGCGCTCGCCATGGTTCTTGAAGCCGGCATCGCCGCCGGGCTTGGCGTTCGCGGCCTGACCGTGCTCGCCGCTCCGGCCATTGCCGTGGCCGCCACCATTCCCGCCGCCATGGCCACCGGCACCGCCGTTGCCATTGCCGCCCCCGCCGTCGTTCTTGGCGAGCGCGCTGTGCCAGGCGATGCCCGGACCGCCATCGATGCCGGCGGGGAGGGCGATCAACGCGCCGGCAACGCCGGCGAGCAGCAGCAGCTTCGTCAGCTTCGAGGATGAGAGGCGCACCACGGTCATGGATGTACTCCGCGCACAAGGGGGCCTTGGCCGAGAGCCGACCCATAGCCCTGCGAGCATCGTACGAGACGGTGGTTGCGACTCGGTAAAAGCGGCTCAGTCTCAGATGCAAGCCAGCCGGAGGCGGGCGTCGCTGTCATGCTGGACGAATCGGGGTGGCGATAAGGAGCCTCGGTATGGCGACCCGGGTCAAGGCAAGGACGAGCGACCTCTACGAGCGGGACCTCTACGCCTGGGCTGCCCGGGTAGGCTGGAACCGAAGAGATGGCGAAAGGTCCTGATCCTTTTTCCTAACAGGGTGAGCTCGCCGACCGGGGAGGCGTCCACCCTTTCTTGTCGTGAAGCGGACGACCCGCGGCCGCACGTGTCAGCCATGCCTCAGTTTTCGCCCATGGCGCGCCGGATCATGTTGTAGATGGCCGTGATCTGCACGCCGGCTTTGAGCAGATAGCGCTCGTCGTAGCCGTAGCCGAACCAGTTCCAGCAACCCTCCGGGTTGATCTCGAACAGATCAGTCGCCTGCTTCTTGGTGAAGTCCTTGGTCGAGATCGTGTGCGCCTGCGGATAGAGGACGATGATGTTGTTGGTGTCGGCCCACTCGTTGAGGCCGACGTGCTTATAGAACTCATCGCGCAGGACCTCGGCCGACTGGTCGCAGCCGTGCAGCGCGACGTGCAGCGCGCACTTGTTGCTGCTGCCCGGCGCGCACGCCCTCGGGACATAGAGATAACCGACCTTAAACAGGCCGTTCTCCACCGGCTTGCTGTCCGGCGCGAATTCGGCCTGCGAGAACTCGACGAACTTACCGGAGAGCGATGTCGCGGGCGGGTTCAGCTGGCCGTAGATGTGCTGCAACAGGTCGCCCGCCTGATCGTAATTGCAGGCGTCGATATAAGGTGACGCGTTGGCATCACAGGCCAGGCCAAAGCTCACCGTGACCCACGAATGCCCGGCCCCCTTGCCGGGAAGCGCATCGACATCGACGAGCTCCAGATCCTCCGGCCGGACGCCCAGAGCCAGGTAGAGCTGAGCAGCGCGGCGTACGGTCTCGGGATTGACGACCTTGTCGTTGCGGCCGGTGAACATGTAAACGCGATCCCCTTTGAGGCCGTCCAGGGAATCGATCCAACCGCGCTCAGCGAACTCCCGGACGCGCGCCGCATAGACATCGAGACTTCTGAGCTCGTCCGGCGCGCTCATGCACGGGCCTGTGGCCAGGGCATCGAGCACGCGCAGCCCGTCGCCTTCGACGGCCTCGACCGCGCAGCCATAGAGACCACCTGCCATGAGTCCGGCGCCCATGATCAGCGCCGAATGGGCGATGTGGAACTGATTGGCCATGAAGGCACCCGACGAGATGCCCGAGATCGACACTTTGGCGGGGTCCACCGGGTAGCTGCCGAGTTTTTCAGCCCCCGTTGCGGGCGCAATGTCGAGCGCCAGCGCAAAAGCGAGCGCGCTGGTCGCGAGAATCCTCCAAGCCGTCATGGCTGTCATTTTTGGATCCCTCTCCCCACCCGAGCCCTACGGACTTGGGGGTGCGCGCTTCGAGATCTTGTTCGTGCGCCGTACGAAGCGGTTCTTCGCGTCCTGCTCGGCACCGGGAAGCGGCGTCAGGCGGCCCGCACCTTTGCGGCCGGCGGCAGGCTCGTCACCGGCTGGCTGCTCAGCACCTTGTCAAAGGCGCCCTGCATCTCGTCGAGCATCGCCGTGAGGCGGCTCTCCAGAATCTGGACGACCTGCGCGCTCCCGCGCGCGCTCACCTCCGAGATGATGTTGGAATTGCCGACGCTGTCGGCGATCAGGTTCTTGGTCGCCGCAAACCGCTTCCCAACGTTCGAGCGCAGATCCGGGTCGGAGCCGATGTCCTGCGCAGCCTTGAGAACGGCATCGAGCGACGCGCGATACACCTCCATCTGCGCCTCCAGAAGGCCCTTATTGCCATCGAGCATGGCTTTCTGCGCAGCCATCAGCGCCTCCAGATTGCGGCCGCAGATCGCCATCATCTCAGCGGCGAACTCCGGCACAGAAATCAACGGCTCGGTGCTCACTGGTACCTCCTCCTCGACGGTTGGCTTCGGTTGACCACTGGACGGCGCATTGCTGCGCCGCACAATCGCCTCTTGGTTTCGTACGAGTTTACCCCGGAGCAGTCAAGCCTTCCGTCCGGCCGCCGATCAGGTGCGTTGCAGCATGTGGCCCGAAGACGGCCGTGTCAGCCGGGCTGGCGACACCGGGCAGCGACCCGAAAGCAACCACCCCCTTGCCCGATTAGCGAACCTTTCCCGCAAAGACCCAGCGCAAGGACGGCTCAGAACCAATAATCTGCGACACATCGCCCATCTCGTGGCAGGTCTTCGAAGCTCTCGAGCCCGTCGAAATGGTCGATGAGAATCGGCGCCACCGCCTCCGGTTCCGTCAGCCGCAGGTTGACCGCGATGCGGCGGCGCCCCTCGTCGTCAGGTTCCAGCGACCGCCAATAGGCCACGCAGCCACATGCGGGGCAGAAATGAAACCCGATCGACTTGCCCCGGACGTAGGCCTGGGTCGGACCCGAGACTTTGATGCCTTCGCCTTCAAAGCCATAGGCCCACAGCACGCCGTAGCGGCGACATATGGTGCAATTGCACGCCGTGGCCGACTCGGGCATGCCTTCGAACCGCCATTCGACCGCACCGCAGTGGCAGGAACCCTGGATCATTTCAGTCTCCGTTTCGATTTGTCGCGCCCCGAGTTGTGTCCAGAATCTTCTGCAAATTGGGTTATGGTTGCGGTGGTGCGCCCTTGTGGGCAACGCGCAGCGTTGTCCACAGGGCAGTTGGTGGGGCTCACGCTGCCATGCGCAGAGCCTCCTTCTTGTGTTCGCGTAGGTCGTCCATGTTCAAATAACCGTGCGCCTCGAGCCAGTTCTCGTGCACCTCGACCGCGAGCGCCCGGATCAGACGCAGGCAGCTCGCGGCGTTGGGGAAGATGCGGACGACGTGGGTGCGCCGCTTGATCTCCTCGTTCAGGCGCTCGAGCAGGTTGGTCGACTTCAAGTGCTTGTGGTGCTGGCGCGGCAGCCGATAGAAGGTGAGCGTTTCTTCGATGTGCTCCTCGACCCAGCTG
>JBKPDM010000506.1:0-8543 GCA_046727895.1 Pseudomonadota bacterium
GCCCGAGATGCCAACCGGTCGAACGCCATACATCCATAGGGCGTCCGTCAGCGCAAGATCGTGCTACTATATCGAGTCGCGACGTCAGCTCCCGATGGCCGGCACCATCGGACGAGGGTGATCATCATGAGCGAAAGGCACGGGCACGACCGGAGCGCGAAGGAGCCGAAGGGTCAGGACCAGGTCCGCATGCCGCGACTGATCGTCGGCATTGGCGCCTCGGCGGGCGGACTCGAGGCCTTCCAGTCCTTCCTCAAGAACATGCCGCCGGACAACGGCATGGCGTTCGTATTCGTCCAGCATCTTCTGCCCAGCCGGCCGAGCATGCTGGCGGAGCTGCTCGCGCGCCATAGCGCGATGCCGGTGCTGGACGCCAGGGACGCGCTGCCGATCGAGCGCGACCGGGTCTACGTCATCCCGCCCAACGCCTCCCTCACCGTCGAGCGGGGCCGACTGCGGGTGATCGTGCCGTTGATGCGCGAGGGACATCACACCGTGATCGACCGCTTCTTCGACTCGCTCGCCGAGGACCAGGGTTCGAACGCAGTCTGCATCATTCTGTCGGGAGCCGGACACGAAGGCACGCTGGGCGTCAAGGCGGTCAAGGAGCACGGCGGCCTGACGATGGCCCAGAACGTCGAGACCGCGGCCCACGCCGGCATGCCGGGGAGCGCCGCCGCCGCCGGCTTCGTCGATCTGATCCTCGACGTCGACAAGATGCCGCGGGCGCTTCTGGACTACGCTGGCAACCTGATCCGGCTCAACCACCGCAACGGTAGCCGGCCGATCGAGGTCAGCCTCGGCGATCATCTCGGACGCATCTACGAGCTGCTGCGCGAGCAGCAGGGGCACGACTTCAGCAAGTACAAACAGAACACCTTCGCCCGCCGGGTCCAGCGACGCATGCAGGTGCTTCAGCTCGCCGACGTCGGTGCCTATGTCGAGCGCCTGGAAGGCGATGGCAGCGAGCTCAATCAGCTGTTCCGGGATCTGTTGATCGGGGTCACCCGCTTCTTCCGCGACCCCGCCGCCTTCGAGGCGCTGGCGCGCGAGGTGATCCCGGCGCTCGTCGAGCACAGATCAGCGGCCGAGCAGGTCCGGGTCTGGGTGCCGGGCTGCGGTTCCGGCGAAGAGGCATATTCCATCGGAATCCTGCTCCTCGAGGAGCTGCAGAAGCGGCAGCACCCGCCGCAGACGCAAATCTTCGCCACTGACATCAACGAGACCGCGCTCACGAGCGCACGTTCGGGTCTGTACCCTGCGGCGGCGCTCGCGGACGTGCCGCGCGAGCGGGTCGATCGCTTCTTCGCTCGCGAGAATGGCCTCTACCGCGTCAACAAGAGCCTGCGCGCGATCTGCATGTTCGCGATTCAGAATGTGATCGCCGATCCGCCGTTCTCGCGCCTCGATCTGATCTCCTGTCGCAACGTCCTGATTTACCTGGGACCGGATCTGCAGGCGCGGCTCCTGCCGTTATTCCACTACGCCTTACGCGATGACGGGTTCCTGTTTCTCGGCTCGGCCGAGACCGTCGGCCGGCACAGCCGCCTGTTCTCGCCGGTCGAGAACAAGCATCGCATCTTCCGCCGGCGGATCGCTCGGCTGGCGACTCGTCCGACCTTTCCGGCCGACGCGCTCACGCGGCGCGCCCGCGAGTTGCGCCAGCCGCCGGAGGCCCGGGCGGAGCCATCACCCGCGCAGTGGGCCGAGGGCGTCGTGCTTCAGCATTACGCACCGGCCTATTTCGTGATTGATGAGCACTTCGACGTGATCCAGTTCTCGGCGCGACTCTGGCCGTTTCTCGACCCGGTCGCCGGCAGCGCGACCCTGAACGTGTTCGGCCTGATCCACCCGGAGCTGCGCATGGACCTGCGCGCGGCCTTGCAGAAGGCGAGGAAGGACCGAGCATCGGTCACGCAGGAAGCGATCCGTCTTCATCACGACGGCCAGCGCCGCCTGGTCGATCTCGTCGTCGAGCCGCGCGAGACACGCAACAGGGAGTTTGGCCTCTATCTGATTATCCTGAGGGAACACCCGGCGGGGATCGAGAGCAGCCAGGCTTCGGCCTCGACCGCGGTCAAGGAGGCGAGCGTCGAGCAGCTCGAATACGAGCTCGGCGCCACCCGGGAGCGTCTGCAGACCAGCGTCGAGCAGCTCGAGACCTTGAACGAGGAGCTCTCCTCCTCGAACGAGGAGCTGCTCACGACCAACGAGGAGCTCCAGTCGAGCAACGAGGAGCTCGAAGCCTCTCAAGAGGAGCTGCAGTCGCTGAACGAGGAGCTGGAGACGATCAAACTCCGAGCTCCGCGACAAGCTCGACGAGCTCGACCGCGCCAACAACGATCTCCTGAACCTGTTCGAGAGCACGGCGATCGCGACGCTGTTTCTCGACCGCGAGATGAGGATCAAGCGCTTCACCCCAGGACTCGCCGACGTGATCGCCGTGCAGCAAGGCGACGAGGGCCGTCTGGTCGGCGATTTCGCGCTCAAGTTCGATCACCCGCACCTGCTCGACGACGTGCGCGCGGCGATCCGGGACGGCACGACGCAGGAGGTCGAGATCATCCGTCGCAAGGACGGTCGCGTGTTCATGCTGCGCATCGCCCCCTACCGAACCCCCGAGCAGACGATCGAAGGCGCGGTCCTGACCTTCGTCGACATCTCGCCCATGAAGGAAGCGAAGCAGCTGCTGACCTACAGGAAGCGCGCCGAGGTCGCGATCGCGGCCTGCGGCGGCGGCCTCTACGAGCACAGCGTGCCACCCGGACCGGAGACCTACTACAACGAGCGCTGGGCCGAGATTCTGGGATACACCGCGGCGGAGCTGCCGGACGCACCTGAGTTTCTCGACTGGTTGTTCGAGCGGATCGAGCCCGAGGATCGCGAGTCCCTCGAGAGGGCCTATGGTGCCTTCAGCCGTGGCAAGGTCGACCGGTACGACGTGCAGGTCAGGCTGCGCCACAAGGACGGCCATTGGGTGTGGGTGCGGGGTGTCTGCCAGCCTGTGGAGCACGACCCGAACGGGCGGGCGACCCGGGTTGCGGGTCTGATGTTCGACGTTACCGCGGAGCACGACGCCAACGAGCAGCTGCAGGAGGCCTTGGCACGGCTGCGCCTGGCGCTCGATGCAGGGGGCATGGGCATCTGGGGATGGGACCCGGAGCAGCAGAAGGTGCTCTGGGACGAGCGCACCTACGAGCTCGTGGGCCTCGACCCGGCCAAGGCCACGCCGAGCCTGGAACGTCTGTTCGCAGCCGTCCATCCGGCGGACCGCGACCAGCTGCGCGAGCTGATCGACGATGCGGTGGCGAGCGGCGAGCGCTACAGCGCCGAGTTCCGGGTCGTGCTGCCGGACGGCCACATCAGGCAGCTGGGCCTCCATGGCCAGGTGCAGCGAAGCGAGACCGGGCGGGCCCCGCGCTTGATCGGGGTCAGTTTCCTCAGGGCGGAGCGGCCGCGCAAGGGGTCAGGCCACGGACCGGCCCGGGTCCGCGAGGACCGCCAGGTGGCCGCCCCGCCCGGCGGCGACGGTTCGTCGTCTTAGGCTCAGCGGCGCTCGGCCAGCGGATTGAGCCGGGCGAGGCCTTGGAAGAAGTCGTCGAAGCGGGCGCGCAGCTGGCCGATCTGCATGGCGTTGTCGATCCGCCGGTCGAGAAACGCCCAGGTCTCCTCGAGCCCCTCGGAGCGATCGTCGAGCCAGAACAGGAAGGTGCTGCTCCAGACCGCGGCCAGGAGCGAGCGCTTGGTGTAATAGCTGGCGTCGGCGGCCCGATCGCCCGCGACCGACCACATCAGGTCGACCGTGCGCCAGAGGCTGGCGCAGGCCGCGAACCCGTTGCTCGGCAGGAAGCGCGCCGCGGTCGCCCGGCGCATCGCCTCACGGTGCGGCGTCAGGACCTCGAGCCGCGTGCGCACCAACTTCGCGATCCGTTCGCGCACTCGCAGCGCCTCGAGTTCGGCCGTGTCGATCCGGGCCAGCATCTGGCGATCCGCCCAGCGCTCGACGTGCACCAGGAGGTCGTCGCCGCCGCGCGGGAAGAGACGCCGCGCGAGGCTCGTGTCCATCTCGATGTCGGCCGCACCTGCGAGCAGCGAGCGGCGGCTCCAGCCATCGAACGGGACGTGGGCAAGCGCCGCTTCGAGCAGGCGATCGCGCTGCACCTCGCGGCTCGGCCGGCGGGTCATGCTTCGTCCTCCTCGGGTGCGTCCGCGGCCGCGCCGTCCGTCGGCGCGTCAGCGAGGACGTGCTTCATCTCGCTCTCGAAGGCGAGCTGGCGCAGATCGGGCATGCGCATCGGAAACAGGATGCCATCCAGGTGATCGACCTCGTGCTGGACGACCCGGGCGTGCAACCCGCGCGCCTCGCGCTCGATGGTCCGTCCGTCCGGGGCGAGGCCGCGATAGCCGATCCGGGCGAAGCGGGGCACGATGCCGCGCAGCCCCGGGATCGAGAGGCAGCCTTCCCAGTCCGGCGCGCGGGCATCGTCGAGCGGCTCGATCTCGGGGTTGATCAGGACGATCGGCGCGCGGCCCGCGTGGTTGCCCCGCTCCTCGGCGTCGAGGAACAGGATCAGCCGCAGCGACTGATGCACCTGTGGCGCCGCGAGGCCAATCCCCTCGGCATCGCGCAGGGTCTCGGCCATGTCGCCAATCAGGCGCTGCAGCGGCTCCGCGCTCGGATCGGCGACCGGCGCCGCGCGCCGGGTCAGCACCGGGTGCCCCATGCGGGCTATCTTGAGGATCGCCATGGCTTAGGATGTAGATCGGATCGGCAGAGGCGAAAAGGTCCGATTGCGCGGCTTTGCGAAAAGCTTCCCTTACCCTCGGCGTGCGTGCTAGAAGACGACGAGGGTCGGCCCCATATGGGGTGCGACCTTTTTGTGTTGACCTCGAACGAAAGGAGAAAATGCTTCCGTGGAAGTACAGGTACGGGACAACAATGTCGATCAGGCGCTGCGCGCGCTCAAGAAGAAGATGCAGCGCGAGGGCCTGTATCGCGAGATGAGGATGCGCCGTCACTACGAAAAGCCCTCCGAGAAGAGAGCGCGCGAGAAGGCCGAAGCCATCCGCCGGTTCCGCAAGTTGCAGCGCAAGCGGCGCGAACGCGACGAGGTCTGAGCACCGCGGCGACGCCGCGGGCATTCCCCGACCGCCCACGATCCATTGCCGACTGATCGGCTCGGGGCACCAGGCGCCGATGACGCCGGAAGAGCTGGCCGCGCGGCTCCTCTATCGCGACGGCCTGATGCTGATCATCGACAAGCCGGCCGGGCTGGCGGTGCACAAGGGGACCAAGGGCGGATCAAATCTCGAGGACCTGCTCGATGGGCTGCGCTTTGGCCTGCCGCGCCGGCCCGAGCTCGCCCACCGGCTCGACAAGGACACCAGCGGCTGTCTGGTCCTCGGTCGCCACCGGAAGGCGCTCCGCCGCCTCGGCCGCCTGTTCGCCGCGGGCGACGTCGACAAGACCTACTGGGCCGTGGTCCTGGGCAGGCCGCCCGCCGCCGAGGGCCGGATCGAGCTGCCGCTCGGCAAGCGCTCGAAGGAACGCGGCTGGTGGATGAAGGTCGACCCGGACGGCCTGCCGGCGCTGACCGAGTACCGCGTCCTCGGCGAGGCACTGGGCCAGAGCTTCCTGGAGCTTCGCCCGCGCACCGGCCGCACGCATCAGCTCCGCGTCCACCTCGCCGCCCTCGGCTGCCCGGTCCTGGGTGATGCCATCTACGGCCGGCGCGACTCTTCAAGCCCGCAGCCGCCGCTCCATCTCCTCGCCCGCGCCATCGCCGTCCCCCTCTATCCCAACCGCGCGCCGATCGCCACTACCGCCCCGCCACCCGCGCACATGCGGGATGCGCTCCAGGCCTGCGGCTGGGACCCAGGTGCAGGCGCAGAGTCCGCGGTCTGAAAGGCGGCCTCAGGCGGGCGGGCTGAGTGCGCTGGCGATCTCGGCCAGGGTCGCTTTCTCGGCCTCGCTCACCTGCACGCCGCCGAAGCCGAGGAAGCCGCCCTCCTTGGCGGCCTCGGCGACCTCGCGGGCAATGGTCTGCAGCCAGGCCTTGAAGGCGGCCGCGTCCTCGGGCGCCTTAGTATCGAGCAGGGCCGCGACCTGGCGCAGCGATTCCACCGCCTTCTCCTTGATCTCGGCGGGTTTGCTGCCGGCGAGGCGCGCCTTCAGGCCATCGCGCGCGACGCTCCGGCCCTCGGCGGTCTCGAAATCGGCGACCACCGCCTTGATCAACGGGTTCGAGCTCGCGTCGACCTTGGCCCGCGCGAGCGCGCCGCTCGCGGCGAAGCCTTCCTTGATCATGCCCCAGAGCCCGCTCGGCTCGGCCACGGTCACCGCCATGCCCGCAAGCATCGGGCTCTCCAGGAGCAGCTGCCACTCCTCGGTGGTAAAGGTCGCCTTGTCGGCCATCGTCGTCCCCCTGCCCTTCGCGCGCGATCGCGACCGATCGCGCGATCGGCCCACCTTGTAACACACCTACGCGCGGCGGGCTTCTGGATCACGCCGCGAGCTCAAGAGCGCGGCCCGCACGTTCTGACTCGCGCGCTCGGTCTCGACACGCCCCCGGCGAGGACGTAAAGGAAGCGGGGTCCGAACCCCATTGACAGGGTCGCTTCGTCTCTTGCCGCCAGCTCGCCCTCGCCGCCGGACCCGGCCGGGCCTGGATCAGGCCCCGTGAGCCTGCTCGCGCAGCCTCTCGGCCGCGCTCGCGCTGCTCGGCGCCGGCGCGCTCGCGGCGCTCCTCCTCTGGCTCGGCTGGCGCAAGCCCACCTGGCTGCTGATGATCGCGCTCGCCTCGCTTGCCCTCCGCCCGCAGCTCCTCTGGGGCGGCCCGCCGCTCGGCTGGGAGTGGGGTTTGCACCAGACGTTGATCGTACTTGCGCTAGTCATGAACGCGCTCCGCTACGGCGTGCAGAGGACCATCCCCTGGCCGATCCTGGCGCTGCTTGCGACCTTTGCCCTCAGTTTCGCCTTCGGCAGCCTGCACCCGAAGCTTACCTTCGCCTTGATGCTCGAGAGCCTGGCGATCCTGGCCCTCCCCTTCGCCTTCACCCAGGTCGTCCTCGAGCCGGGCTCGCGCCGCGCCTGCGCCCTGGTGCTCATGCTGACGCCGCTGCTCAGCGTCGCGCTTGGCAGCCTGCTCCAGCTCGCGGATCTGCGCACGGTGTTCACCCACTGGTACCGGCTCGAGGGGGCGACTGGCAACGCCGGCGTCTTCGCGACCCTCGCCTTCGCCGGCTTCGCCGTCGCGCTCCACGAGCGGACCCGGCCCGGCCGGCGTTATGCGATCTACCTTGCCGTCCTCAATCTGGCCCTGGTGATCCTGAGTGGCGCGCGCATGGCGATGCTCGCGAGCGCCCTGTTCGCCGGGGCCCATCTCCTGCTCTCGGAGGCCCTGCGCCGGCAGCTCCGGGAGGAGCGGTGGCTGGCGCTGGCCAGCCTCGGACTTGTGGCGGCGATCCTGATCGCCTACTGGCCGACGCTGCTCGGGCGCACCTTCGCCGGCAATAGCGAGACGCTCAACCTGTCCGGACGGGGCGCCCTGTGGTCGTTCTACTGGCGGGAATTCCTCTTCAGCCCGATTTTCGGTCGTGGCCTCGGCGCCGGCTTCATCGCTGCGGCCGACTGGATGCCTTCGTCCATGCTGCCGCTACCCCACGACGAATACCTTCATCTTCTGGTCATCGGCGGCGTCGTCGGCTTCGCGCTCATCGCCGGCGGGATCGTGCTCTGGTATCGCCAGCTCCTCGCCGCCGCCTCGCCCAACGACCGCGAGTTCCTCCTCGCCCTGTTGCCGGCGCTCCTGGTCTACGCGTTGACCGACAACATCCTGATCTACTCGAGCGCGCTCGCGCTCTATGCCTATCTCGGGGTGGTCCTGACCCTCCCTTCGCCGTTCGCGGTCGCGCCGCCCGCGGCCGAGGAGGCCTGGCGCGCGCAGCGCGCTTTCGTCCAGTCCCGTTGACCGGACCTGTCTTCGGATCGCTTGCCGGGCTGTCGTCACCGCGCCGCAGCTTATGGGAACTAATTCACCGAAGGGTCAGGATCGGGCACGAACCCGATCCGGCCGGAGCTCGGCGGGCCGGCGCGAAAACCACAGGCGAAACCAAGCGAACTCGGTGAAATCGCCGCACTCGCCAGCCGCCAACGCATTGAGAGGAATGCCAAATCCGGGGAAATGGCAAAGAAGGATTGACAAGGGGAATTAATTCCGCACCCTGTAGAAAATCTTGTGCCACGATGCGGCGGGGGAGCCAGCCATGGGTTTTCGCCAATTCCGAGGCCGTCACGCTCCTGCGCCGGGTGCGGAGGACATCGCCTCTGTGCGGTCAGAAAACCTGATCGTACAACGCCGAGAAAATAAGCCAACACATCATGACTCACGATCCTCATTGCCGCCTGCAATGCCGAGAAGTATGTCGACTGTGCTAACTGTGGTTGCTATGAAGGTTGTTCATCCGGGGGAGCGCGGTCAGGCTGGCGGTTGCGAGACGGTCAGCGCTGAGCGGGAGATCACCCCGATGAACCTGCACAAGAA
>JBKPDM010000507.1:0-3998 GCA_046727895.1 Pseudomonadota bacterium
TACCGCGAAGAGCGAGTCGCCGCCGTGCCTCTCGAGCGCCCCGGCGAACCGGACGAGGCGCCGCCGCAGGGCCGTGGCGAGCCCGCCCAGCGCTGCCTCTTGCAGACGATGCGCGAGCCCGCGGACCAGGAAATGGCGGTGGCAGCACGGGGCCGGCAGGCTACCATACGCCTCCGCCCAGCGGCTGCGGAGCTGATCGATGCTCAGGGTCTCGAGCGCTGCGATCCGCTCGATCAGCGGGTCCGGTACGGCGGCCTCGATCCGGGTGCCGTAGCTCGCCTCGCCCGGAACGATCGCCGCCCCGGCGCCGGACAAGCTTCTCGTCATGGCGTGGTGGCGGTGGCGAGGATCAGGCATTCAGATCGGGACGGCGGGGGCATGGGCCGGTTCCTTGGTATGGCGCGCCGAGACACTCGCGGCGCTTCCACTACCCCAAGCCCCGCCGGCGCACCGGTCGGGGCGAGCAGGCCGCAGCCCTCATGCTCACCGCCAAGCAATGCTTGCCTGGCCAAGAAAGTCCAGTGAAACAGCCGTCCGGGCGCACGCGTCGGGCCGCTGCGCCCAGCCACGGCGAGCATCTGAATCACCGGAAGTCGCCGCGTCATACCGGGCAAGCAGTACCTGGTTCGAGTGGTCGCTGCGCAGGTTGCGGTCCTACCAGGTTGAGCGTCCCAAACGCGCGAGGCGGGCTCGACCCTGCTTCCCCATTTTCACATCAGAGCGCTCGACCCATCGCCAGCGGGCAAACCAATCGAGGAACTGGCTAAGGGCATCCACCGGATCATCATAGGACCGCTGGGAAAGCGGCCCGATGGCGCTCCGCCTCGATCCCGTCCGCGTTCACCGAGGCAGGAAAGCACCGACACACAGATCGATTTCAGATAGCAAGGCGGCAGCATGATGATCAGGCGCGTGCTGTTCCGCCCATACCATGGCCGAGAGCCCCAGCGGCAAGCCGCGGTGGCCTAGAAGGCGGTGCGGAAGTCATCCTGCGGCCCAAACGCCTCTTCCCACGCCAGCGCGGCCTTGCTCGGCACGATGAAGAAGTCCTCCAGCCGGATCGGGCGACCACCCCGCCAGGCCAGGTACTGGGCCATGCTGTCGACCTGGTCGTCGTGCCGCCCGCGCGGGAACTGCAGCAGCTCAGTCTGGAACGCGTCGAGCCAGGGTGCCGTGCGCGGCAGCAGCACTTGGCCCGCCTCCAGCTTGGCGGTCTGGGCATACATCCGGGTAACCTTGTCACCCTCGGCCTGCACCGCGAGCGGATGCACCCGCCCCTCCGCGCGCAGATCCTGCAGCAAAGACGTGCCGGAGCCCTTGTCCTCGATCAGCACGGCATCGGGACGCCAGCGCTCGGCCTCGGCCACGATCCGCTGCTTGAGCGCCGGGTAGTCCAGCCGCACCCGGACCACCTCCAGGAGATAGTGCTCCTGGCCACGCCGCAGCCAGGTGGTGCCGACCGACCAGTCGTGGATCTCCTCGGCCTTGCTGGCGGTGTCCCAGCTCTGCACGATCAGGTCGCCCGCGCCGCGCGTGGGCGGCATGTCGTAGCGGCGGAACCATGCCCATTTGATCAACTCGCCGTCGAGCGGCAGCGGCTCTTGCTGGTATTGGGCCGAGAAGTCGTAGCTGCCGAGAGCGCGCCGGATGTCCTCCAGCACGGCGCGCGGCTCGCGGGCGCGGGGTGCAGCGCCTCGCCCGCCCGACGTCCGACGGTGGTGCCATCGGCCAGCACGAAGCGCTCCGCCTGCGTGGCGATGGCGGGCAGATTGAGCATCTCCCACGGTTCGCCCGTGCCCAGCAGGTAGCCGACCAGATCCTCGACGTGCAGCCGCTGTGTGACAATCAGGATCACATCCTCGCTCTTGCTATCGAGCCGGGAGTAAAGCGTGCCCCGAAACCAGTCGTTCACGGCGGCCCGCTTCGCCTCGGACATTGCGTCCGAAGCCTTGAGCGGGTCGTCGACGATTAGCATGTTGCCGCCGCGGCCGGTGAGCGTGCCGCCGACCGAGCTGGTCAGGCGAAAGCCGCGCGCGGTGGTGGCGAACTCGAGCTCGCCGCTCTTGGCCCGATCGGGTCGGGTCTGGGGAAAGGCCTGCCGATACCAACCGCTGTCCAGCACCGCCTTGCAATCGCGGGCGTGCTTGGCGGCGAGCTCCTGGCCGTAGCTGGCGCAGATGATCCGGCAGGCCGGGTCATGGCCGAGCAGCCACGCCGGGTAGGCGACCGAGGCACAGAGCGACTTCAGATGCCGCGGCGGCAGGCAGATGATCAGGCGCTTGCTGCGCCGCCGACGGCAGCGCTCGAGCCGGTCGGCGATCAGCTCGATGTGCCAGCTGCCCAGGTAGCGTTGCCCCGGCACGACGGTCTGGAAGCAGCGGTGAATGAAGCTGGACAGATCCTGTCGGAGCGCAAGGGTCAGCAGCTCGCGCGGCGAAGGGCTCATGGCTGGGTTTTGGGGCGGGTCCCGGCGGATGCAGGTTCGTCATCCGGCAGACGATCGGACGGCCGCCGCAGCAGTCTCGCCTCAAGCTCCGCGAGCACCTCCCGCTCCTCGGCCGAGAGCGGGGCGTCGGGTTGCCAACGCTCACCGGCGGCCGCCTCGTGGCGCAGCACCAGGTCGAGCAGCTTGGCCATGGCGCCCAGATCGCCTTTGAGCGCCTTCTCGAGCAACCGCACCACCACTGCCTGCTGCCGACTCATCCGACGCTCGATGCCGCCCTCGCGCACGGTGATCCGCTGCTGGAGCTCCTCGTGCAGGTCGGTCAGCAGGTTCCGGGCTTGCTTGGGCCGACCGTTCGGATTGCCCGACCGGCCCTTCCGGAACCGGGTGTGCCGCGGCGGCTTCTTGTAGCCGACCTCGTAGTCACCTGGCACGCCCGGCCGCCTCCGGCTGGCGAGCGGCCTTGACCGCAGCGGCGCGGCGCTCGGCAAGGTCGTCGAACGTGAGCCCACTCTCGGCGTGGACAGCGGCGCGCCCGGTGTGCTCCTGCCAGCGGCGGATCGCGACGTCGACATAGCGCGGCTCGAGCTCGAGCCCGCAGGCTTGCCGCCCGGTGCGCTCGGCGGCGAGCACCGTGGTGCCGCTGCCGAGAAAGGGATCGAGGACCACACCGCGCCGCTTGGAGGCATCCAGGATCGCATCGGCCACCAACTGCACCGGCTTTACGGTCGGGTGCAGGCGTAAATCCGCCAACCGGCCGGCGCCCACCGAATTGACCCCGGGATGACGCCAGACGTTGCTCCGGTTGCGGCCGTGGCGGCCGAGCTCGACGTTGTTCACATGCGGTGCACTGCCGTATTTGAACACCACCACCAGCTCATGCTGCGACCGGTACAGGCTGCCCATGCCGCCATTGTCCTTGACCCAGACGCACAGGTTCTTGAACTCGCGGTAGATCGCCCGGCCGGCGGTAAGCAGCTCAATCAAGTGCCGCCAATCCATGAACACAAAATGGAGCGCGCCGTCGGCGCTGTGCCCGGCGGCGTGGCCGAGCACGGTCATGAGGAAGGCGGTGAACTCGGCCTCGGACATCTCGCCCGATGCCATGGCAAAGTCGGGGTGCCTGGTCCGGCCCAGGCCGCAGACATGGCCGTCGATCGGAACGTTGTAGGGTGGATCGGTGAACACCAGCTGCGCCGCCTTGCCCGCCATTACCCGTTCGAAGGCGGCAGCGCTGGTGGCGTCAGCGCAGAGCACGCGGTGCCGGCCCAAGCACCACAGGTCGCCCGGCGCGGTGACCGGCGGGCCGTCAGCCTCGGGCAGGCGGTCCAAGATGTCCTGCTCGCCGGCGGCGGGATCGAGCAGGAGGTCGATCTCGGCCATCTCGAAGCCGGTCAGCTCGAGGTCGAAGTCCAGCTCGAGCTCGCTGATATAGCGCAGCTCCAGCGCCAGCAGCTCGCGGTCCCAGCCGGCGGCCTCGGCGAGCCGGTTGTCGGCGAGCGCGTAGGCACGCTTTTGCGCCTCGCTCATCTCGGCCAGGCGGATCGTCGGGACC
>JBKPDM010000508.1:0-8048 GCA_046727895.1 Pseudomonadota bacterium
GCGCAATCCTGGGCGCGCCCGGCACGGGCGCCGCGGTCGGCGCCGCGACCGGCGCGACCGCCGGCCTGTTGCGCTCGATCTTCAGCGGTGGCGGTGGGCCGAGCCAGGCTTATCGCAACTTCGTCGACCATTGCCTGCGCGAGCGCGGCTACGAGCCGGTCGGCTGGGAGTGACCGGGTCTATTCAAGGGTGGCGGGGCCGGCGCCGGCCGCCGCGAGCTAGCTCCTTGATCACGCCGCGCAGCAGATGGACGTCGGGCTCATGCAGATCGGCGCGGGCGAAGATCACCTTGAGCGCGCGGATCATGCTTTGCCGGCGATCGGACGTACGAAAGAAATCGACCGCATCGAGCTCGCTGACCAGGTGGTCGAGCAGCTGGTCCAGCTCGCCCTTGGTCGCACGCCGGCCGGCGGGCTCGACCGCCCTGGGCGCCGGAGCCAGGCCGGTCGATTGAAACCATTCATAGGCGACCAGGAGCACCGCCTGGGCGAGATTGAGCGAGGCGAAGGCGGGGTTGACCGGCACGCGGATGATCGCGTCGGCCAGGATCAGATCGTCGGTGGTCAGTCCGGTGCGCTCGGGGCCGAACAGAATGCCGACCCGCTGACCCTCGGCCAGCGCCGCGCGGCATTCGCGCGCCGCCTCGGCGGCCGTGAGAACCGGCTTGGGTAAATCGCGTGCGCGGGCCGTGGTGGCGTAGAGGCGATCCAGATCGGCTGCCGCCTCCTCGACCCGCTCGAACACCCGGGTGCGATTCAGGACTTCGACGGCGCCGGAGGCGGTCCGCACCGCCTTGACGTTCGGCCAGCCACATTGGGGCCGGACGAGACGCAGCTCGGCCAGGTCGAAATTGAACATCGCCCGCGCCGCCGCGCCGACGTTTTCGCCGATCTGCGGGCCGACCAGAATGATGACCGGGGCGGCGGCGGGTGAACTGGCCAAGCGCGCGGCTCGCGCCATTCAGTCCACCGCGGGCGCGCCGTCCACGAACAGCTTGTAGGTGATGGCATCGTGGAGCGCGTTGTAGGAGGCGTCGATCACGTTGGTCGAGACGCCGACCGTCGACCAGCGCCGACCGCGGTCATCGGCGCTCTCGATGATCACCCGGGTGACCGCGGCGGTACCGGCCTCGGGCGTCAGGATGCGCACCTTGTAATCGGCGAGATGCATGTTCTCGAGGGCGGGATAGGTGGCGGCGAGCGCCTGTCGGAGCGCGGTGTCGAGGGCATGCACGGGGCCGTTGCCCTCGGCGACGATCATCCGGGTCGCGCCGCCGACCTCGACCTTGATCGTCGCCTCGGAGAGCGTCACGAGCTCGTTGCGCGCGTTGAACCGGCGTTCATCGATGATCCGAAAGCTGATCAGGCGAAAGTAGTCGCTGACCTGACCAAGGGTGCGGCGCGCCAGCAGCTCGAAGCTGGCATCCGCGCCCTCGTAGGCGTAGCCGTTCGCCTCGCGCTCCTTGACCTCGCGCAACAAGGCGCGGATCGCGGCTTCGCCCGGCGCGTCACCGAGGCCGATCTCGCCGAGACGGGTCAGAAGGCTCGCGCGACCCGCCTGATCCGAGACCACGACATGACGCTGGTTGCCGACGATCTCGGGCGCGATGTGTTCGTAGCTGCTCGGGTCCTTGACCACCGCCGAGGCATGCAGGCCGGCCTTGTGGGCGAAGGCGCTCGCGCCGACGTAGGCGGCGTGCCGGTCGGGGGTGCGGTTGAGGCGCTCGTCCAGCGCCCGCGACAGCTCGGTCAGACGACGAAGCCCGGCCTCGTCGACCCCGGTCGCGTAGCCCAGCTTGAGCATCAGTGTCGGGATCAGGGCGACCAGATTGGCGTTGCCGCAACGCTCGCCGAGGCCATTGAGGGTCCCCTGAACCTGGCGGGCGCCGGCCCGAACCGCGGCCAGGCTGTTGGCGACCGCGTTCTCGGTGTCGTTGTGGGTGTGGATGCCGAGCCGCTCGGGCGGCACCAGCTCGCTCACCCGTTCGACGGTTCGGGCAATCTCGTGCGGCAGGCGGCCGCCATTGGTGTCGCAAAGCACGATCCAGCGCGCCCCGCCGCGCGCGGCCGCGGCGACGCAGGCGAGCGCGTAGCCGGCGTCGGCGGCGTAGCCGTCGAAGAAATGCTCGGCGTCGAACACCACCTCCGCCGCGCGGCGGCCCGCCGCGGCGACGCTCTCCTCGATCATGCGCAGATTCTCATCGAGGGCGGCGCCGAGCAGCTCGACCTGGCGGGGCGAGCTCTTGCCGACCAGGGTGATCACCTCGGCGCCGCTCTGGAGCAGGGCGGCGAGACCGGGGTCGTTGGCCGCGCTCCGGCCCGCCCGCCGGGTCATGCCGAAGGCGCAGAGCTTGGCCCGCTCGAGCCGCGGCGGGCTCCGGAAAAAGCCGTCGTCGGTCGGATTGGCCCCCGGCCAGCCGCCCTCGACGTAGTCGACGCCGAGCTGATCGAGCATCTCTGCGATCGCGACCTTGTCTGAGGCGGAGAAGTCGACGCCCTGCGTCTGCCCGCCATCACGCAGCGTCGTGTCGTAAAGGTAGATCCGCTCGCTCATCAGCTGGCGCCCAGCGCCGCTCCGGTTGTCCCAAACCGCGCGGTCCGCCACGGCTCAGGCTGGATCGCCGCAAAGACGCTTTCGCGCCCGCTCGCGGCCGATGATCGGTAGCAGATGCGCGAGCCCCGGTCCATCAACCTCGTCCCGTCGGGTCATCAGTTCGTCCAAGCATCGGTGTCCATGAGCGGCGCAGCGCCGACCTCGGGGCCGTTGTCCGGCGCCGCCGGCCGCCGATAGGGGGCGCGCGGCTGGCGAGCAAGTTGAGGAGCGGGCGCTTGGGCTCTGCTGTCGCGATCGCAAGCGACTAAGCTCGCGGCGGGCCACGATCCTTCCGAGCCGGCGCGGCGCTAGCGGCCGTGGAACAGGCGGTCGCCCTGCTCATCGATGATCTGCTGCGCCTTGGTGATCGAGAAGGCGATCGCGTCGTCCTTGCTGCTGTGGGTATCGACCCGGATGAAGCGATGTTCCTTGAGGCCGTCCTCGAACTCCTTGGCGATCACGCCGGCGGTGTTCCAGCCCGAGCCCTGGCGCTGTGGCGCGGGCGTGATCAGGTAGCCCTTGTAGTCGATCCGTTCGCCCGGCTCGTCGCCACCACCGCCACCTCCGAAGAGGCCCTTCAGCGAGTCCAGCAATCCCATCGGTTCCACTCCGCCAGATCGGTTCGCGGGGGCAAATCACAAGGACATGCTACCGGCAAAGCCACACGCTGTGCTAGTCCGGGACCCATTCGGGAAATGAGCAAAAACCGAGGCGCTACATCGTCCTGCACTATACTCTACGAGGGGACCCGCTGCGCACCGCGCGTCTGTCCCCAGAACCTGCGCGCGCGGATTCCCACGGTCGCATGGACCATCCGAAGAAAGAGTTGACGACCCAAAGGTTAACTTCCGGTTAATGCCCATGCCATCATCTTCGAATGCCGCCGGAGCGTTCCCTTCGGGCACGATGCAACTCAGCGGCGCAGCCGTGGCCTCGACCCGACCCTCCGGCCTCGGGCCCCCGCGCATCGCCAGCTCGGTGGCTGCGCCGATCGAGGTCGGACACGATCAACCGGGGAGACTTCCGTTTGCCTCGGTGCGCTAGCCCTTCCGCAAGGGGAATCGACGGGCCGAGCAACCTCCTGCCTTGCGACGGCGAGGTCGTCCTGTTCGAGCAAGCGCTCGCGCCGGTCGATGCGGATCGCCTGTTCGCCGCGCTCCGGGCCGGCATCGACTGGCGCCAGGAGCTGGCGCGGGTGATGGGCCGTCGCGTACCCCTGCCCCGGCTCACCGCCTGGCATGGCGAGGCGGGTTACGTCTACAGCGGCATTCGCATGATGCCCGCCCCCTGGACGCCGGCGCTGGTCGAACTCAAGGCGCTGGCCGAGGCGCTGGCCGGGCAGCCGTTCAACAGCGTGCTCCTCAACCTCTATCGCGACGGCCGCGACAGCGTCTCCTGGCACGCCGACAACGAGCCGGGGCTCGGCCGCAATCCGGTGATCGCCAGCGTCTCGCTCGGCGCGGTCCGTCGCTTCCAGATGAAGCATCGGCGCCTCGGCGCGCGCCTCGCGCTCGATCTGCCGCATGGCTCCTGCCTGATGATGGCGGGCGTCACCCAGCACCACTGGCTGCACCAGCTGCCCAAGACCACGCGTCCCATCGGCCCCCGGATCAACCTCACCTTCCGTTCGATGCTCTCGACCCGGCCGCCAGATCCCGCCTGAGCCGTGCGCCCCCGGACAGGCTTGTCGGCCGATCCGACTGATGTTGGTATCTCTGTTCGCTCTCGTCCCGGCAGACTGATCGCCCGGAAAAGGGAGGCCGAGGGTGCGGCATCTACGAAGCCCTGGCACGTCCGAACGGCGTGCGCGCCGATGATCGCCTGAGGAGCCCGTTCGGCGCGATGGCCCTCTACGCGATCCGGCGCTTCGGCCTGGCACTGGTGATCGTCGTCTCGGCGATGGCGGTGCTGTTCGGCATGATCTACCTGGTGCCGGGCGATCCGATCACGATCGCGCTGGGTCCCCGCGCGACGGAAGCGATGCGTGAGGCCTACCTCGCCAAGATGCGCCTCGATCAACCGGTCTACATCCAGTTCCTGGCCTTTGCCGGCGACGTCCTGCGGGGTGACCTCGGCGCCGACGTGTTCAGCAATCGAAGCGTCACCACGATCGTCTTCGAGCAGCTGCCCTATACCCTGGCGCTGACTGGTGCCGGCCTAGGCTGGGCGGTGCTGTTCGGCATTCCGCTCGGCTGCTATTCGGCGATCCATCGCAACACCTTCCTCGACAAGTTCACCGCCGTGGTCACGGTCGGCGCGATCGCCATGCCCTCGTTCGTGGTCGCGCTCTACGGGCTCCTGCTGTTCGCCGTCTGGCTCAAATGGCTGCCGGCGATCGGCGCGGGCGAGGAGGGCGATCTGCCCGATCAGCTGCTCCACCTGATCCTGCCGGCGTTCGCGATCGGGCTCGGCTGGGTCGGCTACCTCGCCCGGCTGGTGCGCGCCTCGATGCTCGAGGTGATGGGCGAGAACTTCATCCGCACCGCACGCGCGTTCGGTTTGCCGGAGCGCGTCATCGTCTATCGCTACGCGCTCAAGATCGCGATCCTGCCGACCGTGACCCTGCTCGGGGTCGGCATCGGCAATCTGCTCTCGGGTGCGGTGTTCGCCGAGATCGTGTTCGCGCGGCCGGGCATCGGCAAGCTGATCTACGACATGGTGATCACCCGCAATTACCCGGTAGTGCAGGGCGCGGTCCTGGTCACGACGGCGCTGTTCGTGCTCTGCGCGCTGCTCGCCGATCTGCTCAACGCCTGGCTCGACCCCCGTGTCCGCGCGAGCCTTTGAGCTGCCCCTGCTCGACGACGGCCAAGCACCCGCGCGCTTCACGGGCCTGCGCCGCCTCTTCACCGATCCGCTCGGCCTGACCGGCCTGGTCCTGGTCCTGCTGTTCTTTGCGAGCGCGATCTTCGCCCACTGGCTCGCGCCGTTCGATCCGAACGCGATCGACGTCCGGGCGCGGCTCGCCGCGCCCTCGCTCGCCCATCTCGCGGGCACGGATCAGCTCGGCCGCGACACTTTCAGCCGGGTGCTCTACGGCGGCCGGATCGCACTCCAGGTCGCCGCCTGGGCGATCTCGCTCTCGCTCGTCCTCGGCGCGCTGCTCGGCATGCTGGCCGGCTACGGGCCGCGGTGGCTGGACAACGCGCTCCTGCTCGTGTTCGACACCGTTCGCTCGTTCCCGACCATCATGTTCGCGCTCGCTGCGGTGACCCTGACCGGCCCCAGCCTCGAGATGGTGATCCTGATCATCGTGGTGACCTCGGTGCCGGTCTACGGCCGGATCGTGCGCACCCAGACCCTCTCGCTCAAGGCGACCGAGTTCATCCTGGCCGAGCGCTCGCTCGGCGCCGGGTCGCTCAGGATCCTCAGCGTGCACGTCCTGCCCAACATCATCGGCCCGCTCCTGATCCTTGCCAGCATGGACGTGCCGGTTGTGGTCACGATCGAGGCGGGCCTCTCCTTCCTCGGGCTCGGCGTGCGCCCGCCGACGGCGAGCTGGGGCAATATCCTGGCCGACGGCTACGCCTTCATCCGGAGCACGCCCTGGCTCGTGATCGCGGGCGGCCTGCCGCTGATCCTGACCACGCTCGGCTTCACCTTCCTCGGCGAGGCGCTCCGCGACATCTTCGATCCCAGGCTGCGCCGGACCGTCTGAGCAGGATGCGATGAGCGCGATGCGGCAGCCGGGCAACCCTGCGGATCATGTCCTCGAGATTCGCGATCTCAGCGTCGACTTCCTGACCTCGCGCGGTCGGGTCCGGGCACTTCGCCACGCCAGCCTTGCTGTGCCGCGTAATCGGATCGTCGGCGTCGTGGGCGAGAGCGGCAGCGGGAAGACGACCCTGATCCTCGGCGCCCTGGCGCTGTTGCCCGGCAACGCCGAGGTCACCGGCGGTGAGGTCATCTTCGCCGGCTTCGATGTGCTGAAGCTGTCGCGCGCGGCGCTTCAGGAGCTGCGCGGCCGACGGATCGCGATCGTCTTTCAGGACCCGATGACCTCGCTCAATCCGGTGCTGAGCATCGCGACCCAGATGATCGATATCCAGTATCGCGAGCGCAACGCCACGACCCAGCAGAAGCGTGAGCGCGCGATCGAGATGCTGGCCCGGGTCGGCATCTCCGACCCCGCGGCCCGGATCGACGACTACCCGCATCAGTTCTCGGGCGGCATGCGCCAGCGGATCGCGATCGCCATGGCGTTGCTGACCAATCCCGACCTTCTGATCGCGGACGAGCCGACGACCGCCCTCGACGTGACTCTGGAGGCGCAGATCATCCACCTCTTGCGCGAGCTGAAGGAGAGCTTCCAGGGCTCGATCCTGTTCGTGTCGCACAATCTCGGCCTGATCGCCGAGCTCTGCGACCAGGTCGTCGTGATGTATGCGGGCGAGGTGGTCGAGGAGGGTACGGTCTTCGACCTGTTCCACCGCCCGAGCCACCCCTACACGCAGGCGCTCCTGGTCTGCGACCCGGCGAGCCCGGCCGCGCCCGGGCGCGAGCTCGTGACCATCCCGGGCGATGTGCCTGACCTGATCCGCCTGGCGCCCGGATGCGTGTTCGCGCCCCGCTGCGCCAGGGCGTTCGAGCGCTGCCGGCGGATCGCGCCGGCCTGGACCACGCAGGGCGAGGGCCATCGCGCCCGCTGCCATCTCCTGGCCGAAGGCTGAGCGGCCGCGGCCAATGCTGGAAGTCTCTGGCCTAAGGGTGCGCTTCGCCAGCATGGGTGCGGGACACGCCTGGCTCCACGGCGTTGCTGACCGCTACATCGATGCGGTCTACGGCGTATCGCTGACCATTCCCGAGGCGACCACTCTTGCGCTGGTCGGTGAGAGCGGCTCGGGCAAGACGACCCTGGGCCGCGCGATCGTCGGTCTGGTCGAGGCTCAGGCAGGCTCGATCCGGTTCGCCGGCGCCGAGCTGCTCGGCCTCTCGGATCGGGCGCTGAAGCCACACCGGCGCGAGGTCGCGATGATGTTTCAGGACCCGGTCGGCTCCCTCAGCCCGCGCCTGACCATCCGCGCGCTGATCATCGAGCCGTTTCGAATCCACCGGCTTACCGACCGCGACCTGAGGGCGGAGGCGCTCCGCCTGCTCGAGATGGTCGGGCTGAACGCGGACTTTCTCGACCGCTACCCGCACGAGCTCTCGGGGGGCCAGGCGCGCCGGGTCGGGGTCGCCCGCGCGCTCGCGCTCTCACCCAGGCTGATCATCGCCGACGAGCCGACCGCCGGCCTCGACGTCTCGGTCCAGGGCGAGATCCTGAACCTCATGGTCCGCCTGCAGGCGGAGCTCGGTATCAGCTATCTCTTCATCACCCACAACCTGCCGGTCGTGCGCCGGGTGAGCGATCGGATCGCGATCATGTACCTCGGCCGCTTCGTTGAGGAGGGGCCGACCACGGCGGTGTTCGAGCGCCCGGCGCATCCCTATACGCTCGCCCTGCTCGCCGCGAC
>JBKPDM010000509.1:0-4049 GCA_046727895.1 Pseudomonadota bacterium
CCTCGCAGACCGCCAGAAAGTAGCGGATCTGGTGCATCTCCATGGCGCCGACCTCCCCCTCGCCGCGTTCTTGGCTGGTTGAAATACCGCTGAGCTCGATGAGCCGGCGGCATCAATTTAATGTGAAAGCGGCATTTCCACTATGGCGGGCGTGTTCACAATATCGACAGTGCCTCCCTGACCTCTCGAGGCCGGCCCAGCGCCGGCCTCCTCCTTCAGGGGGAAGCGAAGTCGCTTCTTGCCCTTCAAGGAGCGCGGCGGATGACTCGACGAACGTGGCGAGATCACTCGACGGGAAGGAGCGCAGGCAATGTCAGCTCGATTTGACGCGATCGTCATCGGCACTGGACAATCGGGGCCTTCGCTCGCCAGGCGCCTGACCGAGGCGGGACGGCGGGTCGCGGTGATCGAGCGCAAGCGTTTCGGCGGCACCTGCGTCAACAACGGCTGCATCCCGACCAAGACCCTGATCGCCAGCGCCCGGGCCGCGCATGTCGCGCGCCGCTGCCCCGAGTTCGGCGTGATGATCGAGGGGCCGATCCGGGTCGACATGAAGGCGGTCAAGGCGCGAAAGGACGCGATCGTGCGCGTCTCCAACGAAGGCGTCGAGGAGGGGCTGCGCGAGAACCCTGGCGTCACGGTCTACACGGGCCATGCGCATTTCGTCGGCCCGAAGCAGGTCCGCGTCAACGAAGACGTGCTCGAGGCGGAGCAGACCTTCATCAATGTCGGCGGCCGGGCCGACGTCCCCCTGATCCCCGGCATCGACACCGTGCCCTACTACACCAACTCTTCGATCATGGAGGTCGACTTTTTGCCCTCGCATCTCGTGATCCTGGGCGGCAGCTACATCGGCCTCGAGTTCGGCCAGATGTACCGGCGCTTCGGCAGCGAGGTGACGATCATCCAGCGCAACGACCGGTGCATCCCGCGCGAGGACGAGGACGTCTCGCAAGCCATCCGGGGAATCCTGGAGGACGAGGGCATCCGCATCCTGACCGATGCCGACGCGACCCGGATCGAGTTGCGAGGTGATCAGATCGCGGTCTCGGTGGCGGTCAGCGGCGA
Source organism: Pseudomonadota bacterium (assembly GCA_046727895.1). Lineage (GTDB taxonomy): Bacteria > Pseudomonadota > Alphaproteobacteria > Geminicoccales > Geminicoccaceae > DATAOG01. Next base: position 1,069 of record JBKPDM010000509.1, read on the forward strand.
GACCATCGAGGTCATCGGCTCGCACCTCCTGGTGGCGACCGGGCGGCGGCCCAACACCGACGATCTCGGCCTTGACAAGGCGGGCGTCGCGACCGACGAGCGCGGTTATATCAAGGTCGACGGCGCACTCCGGACCACCGTCCCCGGCATCTTCGCGATGGGTGACTGCAACGGCCGCGGCGCCTTCACCCACACCTCCTACAACGACTTCGAGATCATCGCCGCGAACCTGTTCGATGACGACCCGCGCCGGGTCGAGGACCGGATCACGACCTATGGCCTGTTCATCGACCCGCCGCTCGGCCGCGCCGGCATGACCGAGCGCGATGTCCGCAAATCGGGCCGCAAGGCGCTGGTCGCCAGGATGCCCATGGAGGACGTCGGGCGCGCCTACGAGCGGAGCGAGACCAAGGGCTTCATGAAGATCATCGTCGACGCCGAGAGCAAGCAGTTGCTCGGTGCCGCCCTGCTCGGCATCGAGGGCGACGAGATCGTCCAGGGCCTGCTCGACATGATGTACGCCAAGGCGCCCTATACCGTGATTCAGCGGGCAATGCACATCCACCCGACGGTCTACGAGATGATCCCCTACATCTTCGAGGATCTGCAACCGCTCGAGTAGCGGTCCGTTCGAACCGCAAAGGACGCCCATGGATCGGGAATGCCGCACGGGCGCGCGGACGCCGCCAGAGGTGCGCCGGGCGCGTCTGGCGACGGCGACTCTGTTCTTTGCCAGCGGCTGCGGGCTCGGCAGCTGGGTGCCGCACATTCCGGACGTCAAGCTCTGGCACGGTCTGTCGGACGGCGTGCTTGGCCTGACCTTGCTGGCGATCGCGGGCGGCGCGGTGGCGGCCCTGCCGGTCGCGGGCGCGCTCACCGCGTGCTACGGCAGCCGCGCCGTGAGCCGGACCGCGGTTCTGTTGTTCTGCTTGGCGCTGCCGCTGCCGCTGCTCGCCCCGGACTATCCGATGCTGCTCGCGGCGCTCGCCCTGCTCGGCGTCGGCAGCGGGGCGCTCGATGTCGCCATGAACGCCCATGCCGTCCTGGTCGAGGAGCGCTACGGTCGGCCGATCATGTCCTCGTTCCATGGCCTCTTCAGCCTCGGCGGGCTGGCCGGCGCGGCGCTCGCCGGCGGCGCCATGGCAGGCGGTCTGCCGCCGTTGGCGCATCTGGTGACCGGCGCGATGGTGCTCGGGGCCGCCGTTCTGGCGGCCTGGCCTGCTCTCCTGCCGACGATGCCCGCGCGGGCGGGCGGGCCCCTGTTCGTGCTGCCGCGCGGCCGCCTGGTCGTGCTCGGCGTCATCGCCATCATCGGCCTCATGGCCGAGGGCGCCATGGGCGACTGGTCGGCGGTCTACATCCGGATGGATCTCGGCGCCACCGCCAGTACCGCGGCCTACGGCTTTGCCGCCTTCTCGCTCGCCATGGCGATCGGCCGGCTGACCGGCGACCGCCTGGTCGCCCGCTTCGGCCCGGGGGGCGTGCTCGCTGCGGGCGCTCTGGTCGGCGGCGGCACGCTCGGCGCGGCTCTTCTCGCCGGCCATCCGCTTGCGGCCATACTCGGCTTCGCCGGCATGGGCATCGGGCTCGCCAACGTCGTCCCGATCGTGTTCGGCGCGGCGGGGAGATTGCCCGACCTTTCGCCCGGCATCGGCATCGCCGCGGTCTCGACCGCGGGCTACTGCGGCTTCCTGGCCGGCCCGCCGCTGATCGGTCTGGCCGCCGAGGTGGGCGGCCTCTCGCTCGGCCTTGGCCTCGTCGCCGCGACGGTTGGCCTCATGGCCCTGGGTGCGGGCGCCCTCCAGCGCAGGTCGACCCGCCTCGAGATCGCTTTCAGCCCGGTCGACTGATCGCGGGTCATGACCCCGTGCTTCGGCCCTCGGCCAATGATGACGGGCTATGGAAATCATAAGAACACGGCATTTCAGCACTTGTCCGCGTCTTGCCAGGATCATCTCGTCGACAGGTCGAACCGGATCGCTGCAGATCAGACGAAGTCGACCGGCGCCGCCTGCGTCGTTTTTTTCCTGTCAACCGCGGACCGGAGAGAGGCAGCTCGCCATCCGTGTCCGGCAAGCGAGGGATCTCCACCAATGACCGCTCAACGCGTAACCGCCGTGTCGTCGCTCAGCATCCAGCCGGAGTCCGCGGCTGCGATCGGAACAAAGCTCGAGTCGCTCGGTCTGATCGTGGCGCGCTATGCGCTCGTCCTGGTCCTGGTCTGGATCGGCGCGATGAAGTTCACCGCCTACGAGGCGGGCGCGATCCAGCCGCTGGTCGCCAACAGCCCGCTGATGTCCTGGCTCTATGCCGTCTTCAGCGTCCAGGCGACCTCGAACCTGATCGGCGTGGCCGAGATCGTCGCAGGCCTCCTGATCGCCGCTCGCCCTTGGTTGGCCCCGGCCGCGGTCGTCGGCAGCCTGATGGCGGTCGCGACCTTCGTGATCACGCTCACCTTCCTGTTCTCGACCCCCGGGTGGGAGCCGAGCCTGGGTGGGTTCCCTGCCCTCTCGGTGGCGCCCGGCCAGTTCATCCTCAAGGATGCCGTGCTGCTTGGCGCCGCCATCTGGTCGCTCGGCGAGGCGCTGAAGGCCGTGGCTGGCGCCAGCAAATGACCTGACAATCCAGGCGGAGCACGGCAGGCGCGCCGGGCGAGCGAAGCCCGGCCGCTGCCGTTTCGGAGGCAGGTTGCCATGTTCAGGGGTCCGGGATGGCTGAGGTCGGCCTGCCTGGCTGCGGCCATCGGGCTCGCCGTTCTGCAGTCCGCGTCGATCGCCGCGGCCGACGCTGATCAGGCGCCGCTTGCCGCGCCAGCGGCACCCGCCCCGCCGCCGCAACAGGGCGGCGGCGGCTTTGCGCTGTTGCTCCTCGACTACCGGGTCGAGCTGGAGCGTCTGATCGAAGATCTGCGCGAGCGCAGCGCGGAGTTGATGGCTGGCGCGCAGATGGGGCCTGCCGAGATGATCGCGGCCTGGCAACGG
>JBKPDM010000510.1:0-8939 GCA_046727895.1 Pseudomonadota bacterium
GTCAAGGCCTACGACATCCTGGCCGAGCTCGGCCGCGCGGACAGCTCGGCCAAGCCGCCCACGGTCTATCGCGCGCTCGACTTTCTGATCGCCCACGGCCTGGTCCATCGGCTGGAAAGCCTGAACGCCTACGTCGGCTGTCCGGAGCCGGACGCAGCGCATCAGGGGCAGTTCCTGATCTGCGAATCCTGCGGGGGAGTGAGCGAGTTCGAAGCGCCGGCGATCCAGAAGGCGATCGCCGCTCAGGCGGCCGGGCAGGGCTTCGCCGTGGCGCGACAGACCATCGAGGTACGCGGTGTGTGCCGTACCTGCCACGCAGGCTCCACCCCACAGGCGGCCTGACGACCGAACGCGGCCCCGGGTTCAGTCGGCGGCTTGCATGGATTCCGCGGCGCGGGCCGGCCCGGCGCCTGCTTCGCCAAGCTCGCCGATCACCGGGCTGGTGATCGGGACGCCCGCGAAGCCGCTCCGTTCGTCGGACGGGGCTGGCTCGCGCCGTACCAGGCGCCAGCCGGTGAACGACGCCAGAAGGGCAGCGATGCCTGCCGCGAAATAGAACAGCATCCGCTCGCCGAGCCATTCCATCAGCAGCCCCGCGACCAGCGGCCCGATCGTGGCACCGATCGCCCAGGCGAACAGCAGCGAGCTGGTGAGCGCCACGGCCTCGCCCGGTCCGCCGCGGTCCTGGGCGTGGGCGACGCAGATGGCGTACAGGGTCAGCGCAAATCCACCCCACAGGCAGAACAGCGCGATGATGCCGAGCCGCACGAGGTCGCCGCTTTCACCGCGCAGCGCTGCCCCCTTGGCGGGGCCAACCAGGGCGAGCGCCAGCATGATGACGACGATCGCGATCGAGGCGCCGAGAATCACCAGGCGCCGGTCGACCCGGTCGGACAGCAGACCTATCGGCCATTGCAGGACCAGTCGCCCGGTCTGGATCATTGCCATCAGCAGGCCGATCGTGGCCGCCGATACCGCGGCGCTGCTCAGGAAATAGGGCGTGATGTTCATCACCGCGGTATTCATGAAGCCGACCGCGAAGCAGCCGACGGCGGCGACCGGCGCCACCCGATAGAGGCGGCGTACGCTGACCGCGATCACCTTGGGCTGGGCCGGGGTCTCGGCGCGGGTCAGCGAAACCGGGATCAGGGCGAGGGAGAACAGGCCGCTCACCACCATGATCAGCTGCGCCGAGGAGACGTCGAAGATGCCGATCAGGAACTGGCTGCCGGTCATCGCCAGCGTGATGGTGATGGTGTAGATCGCGATCACCTGACCGCGCGAGGCGTTGGGCGTCCGATCGTTGATCCAGCTGTCGACCACGGTGGACAGCCCGGCAATGCAGATGCCGTGGACGACCCGAAGAGCGAACCAGAGGCCAGGGTCGACCGCGATCTGGAAGAGCAACGAGGTGACCGCGGCGGTCGCCGCGAAGGTGGCGAAAGCGCGAATGTGGCCGACGGTGCGGATCACGCGGGCGCCGATCATGCAGCCGACCACGAACCCCAAGGCATACGCCGTGGCGATTAAGCCAGTCGCGAGCTCGCCGGCTTCCGCCAGCCCGAGGCGCACGGGGAGAAGCGTACCAAGCGCGCTGTTCGACAGCTGGAATATCGCCGAGGCGGCGATTACCGCCGCGAGCGGCACCAGCTGGCTTTTCAGCATGGGTCGAGGGCCCACTGGTGCGCCGCGGCAGGTCGGCACGGGTCGGCTGCCGGCTGACGGCCGGTACCGATCAGCACACCCATGTCGGTGGTGCCACTTTTCGGGTCAACGCACGCGTCACGATCGCGGTTTCTTGTTGCCGGATGGCTGAGTACGCCTTCGCCGCGCGCTTGGCAAAGCCTGAGTTGACGCTTCGACCTAGGAGCCTGGCAGGGTGTTCGGCGCGCGCGCCGGCAGGATGTCTTCGAGCACTTTCGCCAGACCGAGGCCTAAAATCATCGAATCGGCGATCCGGTAGCCGAGCTCGCGGTAGGCCTCGAACTGGTCCTCGTCGAAGAACTGATCGCCCGTGGACTGATCGGGAAAGTCGGGATTCTTGCCCTTGTAGCCGAGCAGCTCGAGCGGCAGGCCGTCGACGATCGTCGTCTTGAGGTAGATCAGGCGCGCGGGCGCGGCATCGGCACGGATTTGACCATCCGCATCGAAATCCGGCGGGTAATAAAGGTTTGCGACCGCGAAGCCGCGCCGCGCCAGCTCGAGGCCGCGTGGGTAGGTGCGCGCGCCGGGCTGCGGGATGATGTCTTCGATCGGATGGCTCGGCAGGAACCTGACCTTGGTGCCGAAGTCCTCGCCGATCCGGCGCAGCGCCGTCTGCAGGTCCTCGAACTGAAAGCCAGGATCCTGGCCGCCGTCGCAGACCAGGATCAGGCGCACCCGCCGCCGGATCAGCTCGTAGATGCCGAGGTTCTCGAAGTGCCCGCCATCAGAGAGTTCCTGGAAGGGGTAGTCTTCATGGTAGCCGCGCAGAAGCGCGAGGAAGCCCGGGCGGAAATGGTTCGGCAGAGCGTGTTGCCGGCCACCCACGGGATGCGGCACCCAATAGCCGAGGCGCAGGTTCAAGAATGCCATCAGCACCGAAACCACGCGGCTCCGGGTCAGGCCGACGCCGCCCACGCCGGTGTTCGGATTGGCGGCAGCGCCCGAGATCGCGACTGCGGTCGGTAGGGTCATGCCGTCATTCATGAATTGCTTGGTCGCGCGCCAGCCGGTCGCGCTGCTGCCGCAGTAGTCGCGGGTCAGGGCGAAGCTGTCGCCGCCCCGGATGCGGCGGCGCCGGCTCTTGGCGTTGATCAGGACGACGTTGGTGTTGATGATGTGGTAGGGCGCGGCCACCGACGCGCGGTGCGGCTGCATCGCGTCGGCCGCCGCCGGCGCGGGCCCGATCGCATTGGCGAGCGCCGTCTCATAGTCAGGCATGAAGGCTTCCATCAGGCGGTCGCGGTAGAACCGGCCGAGCGAGATGTGATTGCCGTTGACGAGCAGGCCGACCAGGACGGCAGCCGCGACCACGACAAAGAAAACAGCCCCTTGCCCGGTGATGCTGACCTGGGTGGCGACCGAGTGGGTGATCAGAACGAGCCCGTATAGCAGCAAGGCTGCGGCGATCGATGCGACCACCCCGCCCGGGACGTGAAAGCCCATGCCCCGAAGCGTCTTGCCGACCTCTGCACCGCTTCGGATGAAAGCGACGCCGGCGCCGAGCAGGCCAGCCAGCAGCGCGACGATACCTTTGCTCGCCTCTACGCCGAGCGGGTTCGGGGGGCCCGCGGACGTACCCGCACTGACCACCTCAGCACCCGAACTCAGGCCTTGCACGCTCAGCCAAGCCTGCACATCGGGAAGTGCGCCCATGATCGCGAGGCCAGCGATCAGGGTGAGATAGACCGCTGCCCAGACCTCGAACAGACGGCGCATTCGGTAGCTCGCGTGCCGTAGCAGGCGAACCCACGTAGCGAGCGAGTAGACGATGCAGAGCAGCGCGAATGTGGTCGCGAGGATGATCGCGCCTGCGAGCAGCAGCCGCACGCTGGTCCAATACTGCGTCGGCGCGGGCGGCAGCCACTTCAAGAGCAGGACCAACAGGAATCCGATGCCGAGGAGCCAGATCCCCCAGGGTCTGGTCAGCCACGCCGCGATCTTCTCCAAGCGTGGGCGCGAAGCGGCGAGCTTCCACAGCAGAAAATAGACCGCGGCCATGATCGCGAACGCGACCGCGGTGGTGACGGCGTCGACGAAAAACAACCAGAGGGCGGCCTGAGCGTCCGTTCCTTCGGCGCCCGCCGGAACGCCGCCTGCTGCCTCGGCGGCCACCAGCTCGGCACCCGTGTGGCGTACCGCGGAAGCATTGGAGGCGGACGTGCCGAAGGTGAGATCGAGGGCCCAGAGCAGCCCCAGCATGACCGCGGACAACACCGGCAGCCAGACGAACAGGTTGAGGACGATCGCGCGGATCATCACGCTCACGCCGGAGAGCACGGTGATCCCGTTGCCGGGCGTCAGGTAGTTGCCGTGCTTGCGCAGGTTGGTCAGGAGCCTGGCTCTGGGCGTGCCGCCAGCCTGGCCGCGCCAGATGGTCGGGCTCTCGGTCCCGTAGGGAAAATCCTTCGGCCCGACACCGAAACGTGGCGGTACGTCGCCCGGTGGAACCGGCTTCGCTCGAGCCGTGAAGTCGGCCTGGTCTTCGGCGAGGCCCTCGGGGCGCTCGGTCACGTGAGCCACCGTAGATTCGGCTGGCTGGCCGTCCGGGCGCCATTGATCGCTCCACCACCAGGTGAGCGAGCCGCCGATGTAGCCGCCGCCGGAGACGGTCGAGAGATAGTCGAAGCGCTTCAGCAGATCGTACTTGGCCAGCGCCTGCAACACGCCGAGACAGAACGTGGCCGAGCGGATGCCTCCACCTGAGAGCGCCAGCCCGGTAAGATTGTCCAGGCTGGGTGCGTCGAGACCTTGCGCGGCGCGGCGCTCCTTGAGGATTTCGAGTTCCTCCATGAGAAGCTGCTTCGCGCTAGCATCCATCTCGATGCCGGGCTGCGCCGCGCGCGCGAGTTCCTCGATGCTGACTGCTGGAATGATGGTCGCATGGCCACCACCGGTCGCCATGACCCGCGCTCCCCTTTCTCTCGGCGCTGCCCGCGCCGGCGACCTCGATGCCGGCCATCGTAACGATTGACCGCGCCTGGGGCGAGCCTGGATTTCAGGTTGGTGAGGCGGTCAGCCGCGGCGGGCGGGTTTTCCCAATGGTACTTGCCGCCTCTGGCAGGGGGCGCTCCTGGCGGCTACAAACCGACCGCACACATCCCGGTCATGGAGGAAGGCGGGCATGGATCTGGTCGCGCGTCTGGAGCAGACCTATACCGGCGTCGTGCACGACGTGATGCGGGCGATGGGGCTCCGCGACTTCACGCTGCCTCCCGGAATCCGGCCGCTGTTTCCGGACCGTGTGCTCGCGGGCGTCGCGGCGACGGTCAGCGGCCGGATTGACCCAGCGGCCGACCCGCACCAGACCCTGCTCGGCTGGACCGGTCTCCTGTCCAGGGCGCGTCCCGACACCGTGCTGATCTGCCAACCGAACGATTTCAACGGTCGCGCATATGGGCGAGTTGTCGGCGGAGACGCTCAAGCTCAAGGGGGTGCGCGGCTACGTCGCCGACGGTGGCTGCCGCGACGTCGGGTTCATCCTCGAGCTCGGCTTCCCGGTCTGGTGCCGCTACTTCACGCCACGCGACATCGTCGGCTACTGGCTGCCCGATCAGTTCGATCAGCCGGTCCGGATCGGCGAGGCCACGATCCGCCCGGGCGACCTGGTGCTCGGCGATCGAGATGGCATGGTGATCCTGCCGGAGGCGCGCGCCGAGGAGATCGTGCGCGCCGCCGAGCAAGCAATCACGACCGAGAACCTCGTGCGCAAGGCTATCCTCGAGGGCGTCGACCCGCAGGAGGCCTATCTCAGATACGGCAAGTTCTGACGGCGTGAGCCCCGGCGCACGGTCGGCGCACCAGGGCTCGGTGCAGGTCGCGGGCTCAGGACTTCTTCGCCGACGCCAACAGGCCCTCGCCGCGCGAGATCAGATCCTTGGCGAACCGCTCGCTGAAGCCGGCGAGGAAGCCGATCACCCAAACCTGGTAGGGAGCCAAGCTGGCCTGCAGCACGGTCTTGTCCAGCGGCAGCAGCCCGCTCTGCCAGAAAGCATAGGCGAACAGCCCGAAGATCACGCCGATCAACGGTTTGAACAGCGCATTGAAGAACAGGTAGGCGTGGTCGAAATCGCCGAGCCTCGAGAACGACTGCAGACGGCTCAGCATGCTGACCAGGCCGCCGAGGAAGGCCGCGCCCGCGACCGCCGAGGTATCGGCCGCATCGAAAGGAACGAGCGCGCTGACGTCGATGGCAAACGGCGTCAGCTGGAGCAGCAGCATGGCGAGCCCGGCCGCCGCGGCCCCGAACGCACCCAGGCAGACGGTCAGAACGGGACTGCCGTCGGTGAAGCGGATCAGGGTGCGCTTCAGCCAGCCGTTGTGCCGCAGCAGCTCATTCTCCGTCTGCACGCGCAGCGAGCGCGCGAAGACGAGCTCGGGCTTCTCGCTCAGCAGCGCCGCAACCGCCGCCCCGGCCTCGCGAACCAGCCGCAGCAGGATCTCGTCCTTGGATCGGGCGCTCTCACGCAGGTCGGCTTTGGACGTCTCGAGGAGCTCGACCCAACGCGCCAGCTCGTACTGGATCTCCTCGTCGTGGAGGCCCGGCCCCGCGAGGGTATCCCTGATCCGCTGGTAGAGGGCATCACGGTTCGGTTGAGACGCGGCCGCGGTCGGGTCGACCAGCGCAACGACGTTGCCCCGAGGGCGGATCGGAAGGGTCTCGACGTTTGCCTGAGAACTCTTGCGGGTGGCCATGGTCTCAATCCCAGATCGGGGTCCATCCTCTGACCAATCCCTTCGGGATAAGGTCGCCACCCCCACCGAGCATCTCAGTTTTCTTTTTCTTGATGGTCGAGGTCGACGGCGAGCAACAGAGCGCGGATCTCCTCATTCCGCCGCCGCGACCGCCTCGATCTCGACCAGCCAGTCGGGGTTCGCAAGGCCCGCGACGAAGATCCCCGTGGTCGCCGGTGCCGCGCCCTCGAGCATCCGATCGCGCACCCGCCGGAACAGGCCGATATCCGCGGCGTCCACAGTCAGGAAGGCGGTGACCTTGACCAGATCCCGCTTGGTCATGCCGGCTGCGTCGAGGATCGCGAAGATGTTGCGCCAAGCCTGCTCCATCTGCGCCTCGGTGCCCTCGGCCACGCGTCCGTCGGGCTTCACGCCCACTTGGCCTGAAATGTGCAGCCAGCGGGCATTCGCGGGCGCCTCGACGCCGTGGCTGTAGCGCGAGAACGGTGGCGCAACGGTGCTCGGATTGTACGACTTGAGCATGACGACGACTCCGATCTTGGTTCGATCAGTCGACAATGATGCATCGAGCGTCGTGATCTTCGCAACGCGATTCAGGGCTGGAGCGTCGAGCGCAGCCGCGTCACCGATGACCAGCCTCGGTCTCTCCGGGACGGGATGGCCAACCCGTCCGTTACCCTAACGCCTGGCGTATTGCTTGCTGCCGAACATGATCTCCCAGGCCTCCTTGTCAGCTTTAAGGTCGCGCCGGCGATCGGCCAGCACCTGGATGCCGCGCTGCACGGCCGGGCGTTCGGCGATCTGATCGAACCAGCGGACGAAGTCGGGGTACTCGCTGCGCTCGACGCCCTGACGGTCGGGAAAGCGGGTCCAGGGCCAGATCGCGATGTCGGCGATCGTATAGTCGTCGCCGGCGACGTACGGGCTCTCGCCGAGGCGCCGGTCGAGCACGCAGTACAGGCGGTTCGCCTCGTTCCGGTAGCGGTTGCGGGCGTACTCGATGTCCTCGGGCGCGTACTGCAGGAAGTGATGCGCCTGGCCGAGCATCGGGCCGATGCTGCCCATCTGGAACATCAGCCACTGCAGCGTCGCGTAGCGCTCGCGCGCCGCCTTCGGCAGGAACTTGCCGGTCTTCTCGCCGAGATAGATCAGGATCGCGCCGGATTCGAACAGCGACATCGGCGCGCCGTCGGGGCCCTCCGGGTCGACCATCGCCGGCATCTTGTTGTTGGGCGAGATCTTCAGGAATTCCGCCTTGAACTGGTCGCCCGCGCCGATGTCGACCGGGATGACGTGGTATGGCAGCCCGCACTCTTCGAGCATGATGTGGATCTTGTGACCGTTCGGCGTCGGCCAGGTGTAGAGGTCGATCATCGCGGGCTCCCTTGCTGCACAGCGCGAGGGCAGCATACGCCCTGCGCCGCCGAGGGGAAGTCTTCCCGCAACAATCGGTGTCCTCGGCACAGCCGATCGCGCAACCCAGGGAGTCGTCCTATGCTCGACCTCGGGCCGCGATCACGAAGACCGTGCGGCTGGCGGCGAGCGGAGCGCAAGCGATGGTGCTGACCCGCGACTTCATCAAGAGTGGCGTCGTCCACAAGATGATCGCCGAGCTCGGCATCCGCATGCGCGTGCTGTCCGACGAGGAGCTGCGCGCGTCGCGCGAGGCCACGCTGGCGGGGGCCGATCTTTCGGCCGGGGTCTGGCTCTTCGGCTACGGCTCGCTGATCTGGAATCCGGCGTTCCATTTCACCGATCGGCTGATCGGCCGGATCTTCGGTTATCACCGGCGCTTTTGCCTCTGGACCCATCTCGGGCGCGGCCGTCCGGAGCGGCCGGGCCTCGTACTCGGCCTCGAGCGGGGCGGCTCCTGCCGTGGTGTCACCTTCCACATCGCGCCGGAGGCTGCCCCGGAGGAGCTCGAGATCGTCTGGCGGCGCGAAATGATCAGTGGGGCCTACGTGCCCCGCTGGGTCGACGTCCACACCGCGAGCGGCAAGCTCCGGGCGATCGGCTTCGTGATCAATCATGCGCACGAGCGCTACGCGAGCTTTCTCGCGGACGATCGGGTCGCCGAGGTGGTCGCCACAGCGCAGGGCTTTCTCGGTCCGTGCGCCGACTATCTGGTCAACACGGTCGATCACCTGGCCGCGCTCGGCATCCACGACCGCGCGCTCGAGCGTCTGCGCGCCCGCGTGCTCGAGCGGCGCGGCTGATGCCAGCCAGCAGGCCTGAACCTAGCTCAGCCGCGCTTGAACGCTTCGATCTGGCGCTTTGTCTGCTCCAGCATCTTGAGCTTCAGTAGACGGACGAGATCGGACGAATCGACCAGGCACGAAAGCTCTTCGCCGGTCAAGACAAATACCTGCACGCCTTCGATCTGAGCCACAGCAGAGTGATAGAAGGCCCCCGTGAGGTCGGTCTCGTCCCCGGTGATCCCGTTCAACGCCACGAAGATACCATTCCGTCGGCCGCGGTCCTTTAGTAGATCGGCGAAGTATCGGAGCTCCCGACCTGAAACCGCGCTCGACCACCCTTTGCAC
>JBKPDM010000511.1:0-13906 GCA_046727895.1 Pseudomonadota bacterium
CGGTTGTAGACCGCGATCGGGAAGCCCCGCTCGGCGATGTTGAGCGCCAGGTTCTGGCCCATCACGCCAAGGCCGATCAGGCCGATCTCAGCCTTGCTGGTCATGTCGCCCCCCGCTCTTGTCGGCACGGTCTGGATGTCGCATAGCTGGCCGCGCCAGGCAATCCGCAGAGGCTGCAAGATGGCCGCCGAACCGCCCGCCTTCCGCCATTCCTTTCGCGTCCGCTATTCCGAGGTCGACTTCCAGGGCATCGTCTACGTGGCACACTACGTGATGTACTTCGACCACGGCATTCACGAGTTCTTCCGCGCCCTGCCTTACGACTACACCGAGATGCGCAAGGTCACGGGCGGCGACTTCCACACCGTGCGAGCGGTGGTCGAATATCTGCGCCCCTTGCGCTTCGACGAGGTGTTCGATGTCGAGGTGCGGGTCAGCCGCATCGGCCGTTCGAGCCTCACCTTCGCGACCTCGATCGTGGTCGCGGGCGAAAGCGAGCCACGCGCGACCGGCGAGATGGTCTGGGTGCACGCCGACCAGACCACCATGCGGTCCGCCCCGCTGCCGGCGGCCCTGCTGGCGCGCCTTGGTGCCGGGTGATCAGGCCTATTGGCGCGTTTACGTCCTTTCGCTACCTTCCCTGCCATGGCATCGCGCGCCCCCAAGCTGATGACGCTGGCCGAGTTCCTGGAGTGGGACGACGGCACCGATCGTCGCTACGAGCTCCTGGACGGGCTGCCGGTCATGATGGCGCCGGCCACCGAGGCGCACGGCGAGATCGCGGCCGCGCTCACGATCGAAATCGGCACCCGATTGCGACCGCCCTGCCGCGTCATCAATGAGGCGGGCATTCTGGTACCCGACCGCGCCGACACCTACTACGTCGCCGACCTGGCGGTCACGTGCGCTCCTCGAGAGCCGGGCCGACGCATGGTCGCTGAACCCGTGCTCCTGCTCGAGGTGCTGTCGCCATCGACCGGCCAGGTCGACCGCTGGCGCAAGGTCGCCGACTGCAGGACGCTACCGTCGGTCCAGGAAATCCTGCTCGTCTTCAGCGATGAGCGCCGCGTCGAGGTGCAGCGGCGCACGGCCGATGGCTGGCGGGTCGAGGACCTGATCGGCAAGGCCGAGGTCGCGTTGAGCTGCTGCCGCGCGCCGATCCCTCTCGATGGTGTCTATCGCGATCTGCTTCCTGATGAGGCCGCGCCCGGGTCGCCGGCCTGAGACCGAAGACATGCCGCCAGCGTGGGCCGATCGCGCCGGCGGTCGCCTGATTATGCCCGCGAGGCCGCCGGACGGCAGGGACTGTGGGTGCTCGTGGTCTCGACCCCGCTCGGGCCGTAGAGCTGGCGGGCGCGCGCCTCGAAGGCCGAGACCATGCGGTGGACCGCTTCGTTGAACAGGAGGCCGATCAGCTTCTGCAGCACCTTCGAGCGGAACTCGAAGTCGACGTAGAAGTCGATGATGCAGCCGCCGTCGTCGGCCTCGATGAACCGCCAGTGGTTGTTGAGGTAGCGAAACGGCCCGTTGATGTACTCGACGTCGATCAGCGAGTGCGGGTGCAGGGTGACCTTGGAGCCGAAGCGCTCCTGAAACATCTTGAAGCGCACGATCAGATCGGCGTGGAAGGTGTTGCCGTTCTGCCGGGTGATCCGCGCCGCGCTGCACCAGGGCAGGAATTCCGGATAGCGCTCGACCTCGGCGACCAGATCGAACAGCTGCTTCTGGCGGTAGGGCAGATGGCGCTGCTCGGCGTGGGTCGGCATCGCCTCGATCACTCCGCCGCCTGAGCGAGCGCGTCCCGGCGCGCCGCACGCAGCCGCTCGAAATCGTCGCCCGCATGATAGGAGCTCCGGGTCAAGGGCGAGGCCGCGACCATCAGAAAGCCCTTGGCGCGGGCCATCCGCGCGTAGCTCTCGAACTCCTCCGGCGCTACGTAACGCTCGACCGGGTGATGGCGCGGCGTCGGCTGCAGATACTGGCCGATGGTGAGGAAGTCGACGCCGGCCGAGCGCATGTCGTCCATCACCTGATGGACCTCGCGCTTCTCCTCGCCCAGTCCGACCATGATCCCGGACTTCGTGAACAGACTGGGATCACGCACCTTGACGCGGTCGAGCAGACGCAGCGAGTGGTAATAGCGAGCGCCCGGCCGCACCGAGCGATAGAGCCGCGGCACGGTCTCGAGATTGTGATTGTAGACGTCCGGCCCGGCGTCGACGACCTTCTCGAGCGCGCCCGGCTTGCGCAGGAAATCGGGGGTCAGAATCTCGATCGTGGTCTCGGGCGAGGTGCTTCGGATCGCCTCGATGCAGCGCACGAACTGGAAGGCGCCACCGTCCGGAAGGTCGTCCCGGTCGACCGAGGTGATCACGATGTGCTTGAGGCCGAGCTCACGCAGCGCCTCGGCGAGGTGCTCGGGTTCGTGCGGATCGACGGCGCCGGGCAGCCCGGTCTTGACGTTGCAGAAGGCGCAGGCGCGGGTGCAGACATCGCCCAGGATCATCACGGTGGCGTGCCCCTGGGTCCAGCACTCGCCGATGTTGGGGCAGGCCGCCTCCTCGCAGACCGTGTGCAGCCGCTTCGCCCGCATCAGGCGCCGGGTCGCGTGATAGCCTTCGGAGACCGGCGCTTTGACCCGGATCCAGGGCGGTTTGCGACGGATGCCGCGGCCGGCTTGATCAAGGACGGCGCTCATGGAGGCAGTGCTCGGTCTTGCATCGCCGACGCTCTGTCGTCATCGTAGCTGCTTCGAAGCAGCGCGCTCGTCGAGGTAGTCCGGCAATAATGTGGTCTCATCGATGATCGCGTCCGCGAGTTGCTCCCGGGTCAGGTTCCTGGCGTCACGAAGATCCGCGCCCCTTAGGATCGTTCCTTTCAGCACCGCGTCCTTGAAATTGGCGCCGCGGAAGTTCGCGTTCGTCGCGTCAGCGTAGGACAAAGTTCGCTCGCTCCAGGTTGGCATTGCTGAGGTCGGTTCGGCGCACGAACGCACCATGGATGTCGACCACAAAGCCAGGTGGCCTCACGATGCTCGGTCGGCCTGCCATGTTATCGTTCCACGTCGGACACTCTCAGGATACGCATGATCTCCTGCACGTCTGTCGGTACCGCCGCGTCACCGTAGTCGACAACGTTCTCTCTCATGTACACGTTCAGCAGCTCTAGCACGGCACCGGCCAGGTCCGGAAAGTCTTTGGCGATCTCCCGAAGCGTGTAGATTGCGCCCAATCGGATCTGCAGCTTCGGATCGTCGAGCTGGCCAACAGCGCGTTAAACAGCTCGGCGACGTGACCGCGCCGCGCCAGCTCGGCCTGGCGAAGGGCGGCATCTGCCTGGCGGTTAGCGGCAAGAACACGCATCCCTCCCAGAATCAGCCCGATCAGCGCCCCCGCGACTAAACCAAAATTGCGCGCCAGCTCCGAAACCGCGACCCACCATTCCATTCCACCGCTCAGAAGTGGATGGCCCAGCCGTAGGCGTCAAGCACCGACTCGTGCATCATTTCCGACAAAGTCGGATGTGGAAAGATGGTGTGCATCAGATCGAGCTCGGTCGCTTCCATCTGACGCGCGATGACGTAGCCCTGGATCAGCTCGGTGACCTCGGCGCCGATCATGTGTGCGCCGAGCAGCTCGCCGGTCTTGGCGTCGAACACCGTCTTGACCATGCCCTCGGTCTCGCCGAGCGCGATCGCCTTGCCGTTGCCGACGTAGGGGAAGCGGCCGACCTTGACCTCGTAGCCCCTGTCCCTGGCGGCCTTCTCGGTCAGGCCGACGCTTGCCACCTGGGGCGTGCAGTAGGTGCAGCCCGGGATCTTGGTGACGTCGAGTGGGTGGACCTCGTTCAGGCCCTTGATCCGCTCGACGCAGACCACGCCCTCCTGGCTCGCCTTGTGCGCGAGCCAGGGCGCGCCGACCAGATCGCCGATGGCATATACGCCGGGCTCACCCGTGCAGAGCCACTCGTCGACCACCACGTGGCCCTTCTCGACCTTCACCTTGGTGTTCTCGAGCCCGAGATTCTCGACGTTGCCGGTGATCCCGACCGCGAGGACGACGCGATCGACCTCGAGGTCCTGCACCTTGCCGCCGTCCGGCTCGAGCTTCGCGGAGACCGCGCCGTTGGCCGCCTTGAGATCGCCGATCTTGGCGCTGGTGTGGATCTTGAGGCCGCGCTTTTCGAACTGCTTGCGGGCCAACGCCGAGATCTCCTCGTCCTCGACCGGCAGGACCCGGTCCAGGATCTCGACCACGGTCACATCAGCGCCCATGTGGTCGTAGAAGCTCGCGAACTCGATGCCGATCGCACCCGAGCCGATCACCAGCACGGATTTCGGCATCTCCTGCGGCACCATGGCTTCCTTGTAGGTCCAGATCAGCTTGCCGTCCGGCTCGAGTCCGGGCAGCGAGCGCGCCCGGGCGCCGGTCGCAAGGACGATGTGCGCCGCCTCGATCGTATCCGTGGTCTTGCCGTCCCTCTCGACCGCGACCGTCCGCTTGCCGTCGAGGCGGCCCTGGCCATCGAGCACGGTCACTTTGTTCTTCTTCAGGAGGTGCTGCACGCCGCGGTTCAGCTGGCCGGCGACCTGGCGCGAACGCTTCACCACTTTGGTAAAATCGTAGCTCAACTCTTTGGCGCTAAAGCCGAAGTCGCCGATGTGGTGCATCAGGTGAAAGATCTCGGCCGAGCGCAGCAGCGCCTTGGTCGGGATGCAGCCCCAGTTCAGGCAGATGCCGCCCAGATGCTCGCGCTCGACCAGGCCGGTCCGCATGCCGAGCTGGGCCGCCCGGATCGCCGCGACATAGCCGCCTGGTCCCCCGCCGATCACCACCACGTCGAACTCGTGCCGCGCCATCAGGTGCCTTTCCTGCGTCCTCGCTTGAGCGGGGCGGCGTCGCCCCCCGAGAGGTCGATGCCGGCCTCGGCCATGACGTCCCGGTGCCAGATCGCATCCCAGTCGTAGGGGCAGGTCTTGGGCAGGCGGCGGATGAGATCGGGCTCGTGCACGATGGCGCCCACGGCTGCGATCTCGCGCCCGCGCGCGTAGCGTCCCTCGAGGTCGGCTTCGACCTTGCGTTGGATCGTCGGCGAGATCTTGCGATCGACGCTATGGCGGAAGTTCAGAACCTCCGCCCGCCAGCGGGCGCGCGGATCGGCCTGTCCGGAATAGTCGAGCTTCAGCAGATGCGCGATGATCTGCTCGACATAGCTCTCGACCGCCTGCAGCTCGGAATCACCCAGATCCTCGATCTCCTCGGCCAGATGCTCGACATCGAGGCGGTTGTCGCCCCGGAAATGGGTGCGCAGCGTCTCGGCCTGCTCCTGGGTCCAGGCGTAGAAGTCCTGGTCGTAGAGCTCGGCTGCCTTGCTTACCATCGGCGCCCTCACAGCAGCATCGCGAGCGGGTCTTCGACGTACGCCTTGAACGCCTGGAGGAATTCGGCGCCGAGCGCGCCGTCGAGCACCCGATGGTCGATCGAGAGGGTGACGGTCAACATCGTGGCACTGGCCAGCGCTCCGTCCTTGATCACCGGCCTCAGCTCGCCCGCGCCGATCGCGAGGATCGAGGCCTGGGGCGGGTTGATCACGGCCTGGAACTCGCGCACGCCGTACATGCCGAGATTGGAGATCGAGAGGCTGCCGCCCTGATATTCCTCGGGCTTGAGCTTCATGCCGCCCGGATCGCGGGCGCGCGCCGAGAGGTCCCGCATCTCGCCGGAGATGGCGACCAGACCCTTCTGATCGGCATTGCGGATCACCGGCGTGACCAGGCCATCGGTGATGGCGACCGCGACCCCGATGTCGACGTCCCGATAGTAGTAGATCCGATCGCCGCCGAATGAAGCGTTGGCCTTCGGTACCTTGCGCAGCGCGAGCGCCGCTGCCTTGATCACGAAGTCGTTGACCGAGAGCTTGTAGTCGGCGCCCGCGCGGCCGTTCAGCTCCTGGCGGAGCTTCAGGAGCGCGTCGAGCGCGCAGTTCATGCTCAGATAGAAATGCGGGATGGTCTGCTTGGCCTCGGTGAGCCGGCGGGCGATCACCTTCCGCATGTTGGAGAGCGGCTGCTCGGTGAACGCGGCCGCGAGCGGTGCTGCGGCCGGTGCTGGAGCAGAGGGCGCGGCTGCCCTTGGGGCTTCGGCCCGCGCCGCAGCTGGCGCCGCCGCCGCAACCGCCTCGGGCCTGGCCGGCGCGCCCTCCTTGATCGTCCGCTCGATGTCGATCTTGATGATCCGGCCGTGCGGCCCGCTGCCCTGGAGGCGGCCGAGATCGATGCCCGCCTGCTCGGCCATGCGCCGGGCGAGCGGGCTCGCGAAGATCCGCCCGCGCCGCTCCGCGCCGTTGCCCGCCCGCGCCGCTGGCTTTTCAGTTGCCGGCTGGGGGGCAGCTTCGGGCTCGGCCGGCCGGGGCGCAGCTCGTGATTGATCGGCCGGCTGCGCCCCCTCAGCCTGCGCGACCGGCCGGGCCGCGGCGCCGCCCTCGCCCGGTTGCAACCCCTCGAGCGCCGATGCGTCCTCGTCCTCGCCGAGGAGGATGCCGATCACCGCATTGACCGGCACGCCCTCGGTGCCCTCGGCGACCACGATCCGGCCGAGCTTGCCCTCGTCGATCGCCTCGACCTCCATGGTCGCCTTGTCGGTCTCGATCTCGGCGATCACGTCGCCCGCGCTGACTTCATCGCCCTCGTGCTTCAGCCAGCGCGCCAGATTGCCCTCGGTCATGGTCGGCGAGAGCGCCGGCATCAGGATCTCGATCGGCATGGCGCCTCCCGATGTCGCGTTGGTTGGCAGGAGCTAGGCGTAGCAGACCGCCTTGGCGGCCTCGACCACATCCGCCGTCTGCGGCAGGGCGAGACGCTCGAGATTGGCGGCGTAGGGCATCGGCACGTCCCTGCCGGTGACCCGGCGGACCGGCGCATCGAGGTGGTCGAAGGCGTGCTCCATCATCGCCGCCGCCAGCTCGGCGCCCATCCCGAAGACCGGCCAGCTCTCCTCGACCGAGACCAGCCGGTTGGTCTTTCTGACCGAGGCGACGATGGTCGAGACGTCGAGGGGCCGGATCGTGCGCAGATCGATCACCTCGGCTTGAATGCCTTCCTCGGCCAGGGCTTGGGCGGCCTCGAGCGCGCGCTCGACCATCAGCGCGAAGGCGACGATGGTGACGTCGGAGCCCTCGCGCAGCACCTTCGCCCGGCCGATCGGCAGGACGAAATCCTCCAGCTTCGGCACCTCGAAGCTGTGGCCGTAGAGGATCTCGTTCTCGAGGAATACGACAGGATTGGGGTCGCGGATCGCCGCCTTGAGCAGCCCCTTGGCGTCGGCCGCCGAATAGGGCGCGATCACCTTCAGGCCCGGGCAGTGACCGTACCAGGTGGAGTACTCCTGGCTGTGCTGGGCGCCGACCCGCGCGGCGGCGCCGTTCGGGCCGCGGAACACGATCGGGCAGCCGAGCTCGCCGCCGGCCATGTAGCGGGTCTTGGCCGCCGAGTTGATGATGTGGTCGATCGCCTGCATGGCGAAGTTCCAGGTCATGAACTCGACGATCGGACGCAGCCCCGCGAAGGCCGCGCCGACCCCGAGGCCGGCAAAGCCGTACTCGGTGATCGGCGTGTCGATCACCCGCCTGACGCCAAATTCCTCGAGCAGCCCCTGGCTCACCTTGTAGGCGCCCTGATACTCGGCGACCTCCTCGCCCAAGAGGAACACCTCGGGATCGCGCCGCATCTCCTCCGCCATGGCATCGCGCAGCGCCTCGCGCACGGTCTGCCGGATCATCTCGGTGCCGGCCGGGATATCCGGATCCTCGCCGGGCGAAGGCATCAGCTCGATCGGCGCAGCGGCTGAGAGGGCTCGCTCGCCGTTGGCGCGCGCCCGGCCCTTCGGTTGCCCTTCGCCATCGGTCCTCCGCTCAGCCGGCTTGGCCTCGTCTCGGGGCGCCGCCCGCGCCTGATCGAGCGCCGTCGCGTCCTCGCCTTCGGCCAGCAGCAGCGCGATCGGCGTATTCACGGCAATGCCCTCGCTACCCTCGGGCACCAGAATCCTGCCCAGCGTGCCTTCATCGATCGCCTCGACCTCCATGGTCGCCTTATCGGTCTCGATCTCGGCGATCACGTCGCCCGCGGCGACCCGATCGCCTTCGCGCTTCAGCCATTTGGCCAGATTGCCCTCGGTCATGGTCGGTGACAGGGCGGGCATCACGATTTCCGTGGGCATGGCTGATTTCCTGGACCAGCGGAGGGCGTCCGCCCCGGCGCCTAGCTCTCGAGGTAGACGTCCTTGACGAGCTCGTCGGGGTCGGGTTCCGGGCTGTCCTGGGCGAAGCTCGCCGCCTCGTTGACGATCGCGCGGATCTCCTTGTCGATCGCCTTGAAGGTGTCCTCTCCCGCCAGGCCCTCGTCGAGCATCGCCTTGCGCAGACGATCGATCGGATCGCGCTCCTCGCGGACGTGCTGTACCTCGTCACGGGTCCGGTACTTGGCCGGATCGGACATCGAATGGCCGCGGTAGCGGTAGGTGAGCGCCTCGAGAATGATCGGCCCGCGCTCGCGGGCGTGGGCGACCGCCTGATCGCCCGCGGCGCGCACGGCAAGCACGTCCATGCCATCGACCTGCTCGCCCGGGATGCCGTAGGCCTCGCCGCGCCGGTAGAGCTCGGTGCCGCCGGCCGCGGCGCGCTCGACCGAGGTGCCCATACCGTACTTGTTGTTCTCGATGACGTAGACGACTGGCAGGTGCCAGAGCGCCGCCATGTTGAAGGACTCGTAGACCTGGCCCTGGTTGGTGGCGCCATCGCCGAAATAGCAGAGGCAGACCCCGCCGTCCTTGCGATAGCGATGCGCGAAGGCGAGGCCCGTGCCAAGCGGCACGCAGGCGCCGACGATGCCGTGGCCGCCGTAGAACCGCTGGTCGCGGGCGAACATGTGCATCGAGCCGCCCTTGCCCTTGGAGTAGCCGGTGACCCGCCCGGTCAGCTCGGCCATGACCCGGCGCGGGTCCATCCCGGCGGCCAGCATGTGGCCGTGGTCGCGGTAGCTCGTGATCACCGAATCGCCCTCGCGGATCGCGTGCTGCATGCCGATCGCGACCGCCTCCTGGCCGATGTAGAGATGGCAGAAGCCGCCGATCAGCCCCATGCCGTACATCTGGCCGGCCTTCTCCTCGAAGCGTCGGATCAGCAGCATCTCGCGGTAGTAGGTCATCAGCAGCTTGCGATCGACGTTCGCGATCGGCTTGCCCGAGAGGTTGTCCTCGCTGACGACGGCTACCCCGCGCTGGGCAGTGGCCATGATCGAACCTCCCACTGGCTGCGCCCGACGGCGGCGCCGCCCGATCGGCGGTCCCTGGTCCCGCCGGACAGCAGCGACCGGCCCTCCTTAGATGACTACATCTGGCGGCCGCTGTTAACCCTCACAAGGGCGAACCGGTTCCACCGGCGACGCTCGCCCGCAACCAGGCTACTTTCGCTCGCGGCCGGCATCGAGCAGTATGATCACGTCGAGCGGCTCGACGAAACTCAATCGCTTGCGCGCCAGCTCGTCGATCAGATCCGGATCAAGGGATCCGGGGCGCAACCGCTTGACCTTCTCCTCGAGATCCAGCCGCTCCGCGCGCAGCTCCGCGAGCTCCTGCCGGGTTGCCGCGATCTCCGCGGTCAGCTGCCGCCACGCCCAGAGGCTCCGATCGCCGCTGACCGCATGGTAGCCGAAATAGACCACGAGGCCGAGGCCGAGCAGCGCGAAGCCATGCCGTTCCCGGACACGCCGCACCGAGCCCGAGAGGCTGGCCAGCATCGCCGGCTCACGCCCTGAGCGCCGACGCGCCGGGGTAGCGCCCGCTCGGGCCGAGGTCCTCCTCGATCCGGAGCAGCTGGTTGTACTTGGCCAGCCGGTCGGAGCGCGAGAGCGACCCGGTCTTGATCTGGCCGCAGTTGGTGGCCACGGCAAGGTCGGCGATCGTGCTGTCCTCGGTCTCGCCCGAGCGATGCGACATCACCGCGCGATAGCCCGCGCGATGGGCCAGCTCGACCGCCTCGAGAGTCTCGCTGAGGCTGCCAATCTGGTTGACCTTGATCAGGACGGCATTGGCCACGCCGCGCGCGATACCCTCGGCGATGATCTTCGGGTTGGTGACGAACACGTCGTCGCCGACCAGCTGGATCTTGCCACCCAGCGCCTCGGTCAGCGTCCGCCAGCCGTCCCAGTCGTCCTCGGCCAGACCGTCCTCGATCGAGCGGATCGGGTAGCGGGCGCAAAGTTCCTGATATAGGCGGGTCATGCCCTCGGCATCGAGAGTGCGCCCCTCGCCGGTCAGCTCGTAGCGGCCGCCCTTGCCGAACTCGCTCGCCGCCGGATCGAGCGCGAACACCAACTGCTCGCCCAGACGATAGCCGGCTGCCTCGACCGATTTCGCAAGAAAACCAAGTGCTTCGTCCGCGCTCTTCAAGTTTGGAGCAAAGCCACCCTCGTCGCCGACGTTGGTGTTGTGGCCAGCCTCCTTCAGGCCCTGCCTGAGGGTGTGAAAGATCTCCGAGCCCACGCGCAGCGCCTCGGCGAAGGAGGGCGCGCCGACCGGCATGATCATGAACTCCTGGAAGTCGATCGGGTTGTCGGCGTGCACCCCGCCGTTGATCACGTTCATCATCGGCACCGGCAGGGTGCGCGCCGCGACGCCGCCGACGTAGCGGTAGAGCGGCAGGCCGAGCTGCGCCGCGGCCGCCTTGGCGGCGGCGAGGCTCACGCCGAGGATCGCGTTCGCGCCCAGCCGGCTCTTGTTGGCGCTGCCGTCGAGCTCGATCATGGTCCGGTCGAGGGCCGCCTGCTGCAGAGCGTCACGGCCGAGCAGGGCCTCGCAGAGCTCGCCGTTGACCGCCTCGACCGCCTTCGTGACCCCCTTGCCGAGATAGACCGAGCGGTCGCCGTCCCGAAGCTCGATCGCTTCCTTGGAGCCGGTCGAGGCGCCCGACGGCACCGCCGCCCGCCCGATCGCCCCGCCGTCGAGGGTGACGTCGACCTCGACCGTCGGGTTGCCTCGGCTGTCCAGGATCTGGCGGCTGCAGATCGCGACGATCTCGGTCTCGGTCATGGCGCGGCTCCTCAGCTTACAACAGCGTGATCGGGTGCTGCTTGCTCAAACGATCGAAGGCGATCAGCACTTCGAGGAGTGCAGGCAGCTTGGCGAGCGGCATCATATTGGGGCCATCGCTCGGGGCGTGATCGGGATCGGGATGGGTCTCCATGAACAGGGCCGCAACGCCGACTGCGAGCGCCGCCCGCGCCAGCACCGGCACGAACTCGCGCTGACCACCCGAGGCGCCGCCGAGGCCGCCCGGCTGCTGCACCGAATGGGTGACGTCGAACACCACCGGCCAGCCGGTTTTGGCCATCACGGGCAGACCTCGGAAATCGGACACCAGAGTGTTGTAGCCGAAGCTCGTGCCGCGGTCACCCAGGAGGATGCGGCGAGCGCCGAAATGTTCCAGCTTTCGCGCCACCTGCGCCATGTCCCAGGGAGCGAGGAACTGCCCCTTCTTGACGTGCACGGCGGCTCCCGTCTCAGCGGCGGCGGCGAGCAGGTCGGTCTGGCGGCAGAGGAAGGCCGGGATCTGCAGCACGTCGACCGCCTCGGCCACCGGCCGGCACTGATGGCTCTCGTGAACGTCGGTCAGGACCGGGCAGCCGTAGCGCTCGCGCACCTCGGCGAGCACCTCGATGCCTCTCGTCAGGCCAACGCCGCGCGGCGTCTCGGGGCTGGTCCGATTGGCCTTGTCGAAGGAGCTCTTGTAGATCAGCCCGAGCCCCTTGGCCCGGCACATCGCGGCCAGCGCGTCCGCGGTCTCGAGCGCATGCTCGCGACCCTCGATCTGGCACGGCCCGGCGATGAGGACGAACGGCCGGTCGTTGCCGAGCGTGAGCGGGCCGATGTCGATGTGGTGAAGCATCGCGCTGGTCCCTCGGCCTGTCCCGCTCAGACCAGCCGCGACTGGTCGAGGGCCGCTTTGATGAACGAGGCGAACAAGGGATGCGGCGCAAACGGCTTGGACATCAGTTCAGGGTGGAACTGCACCCCGAGAAACCAGGGATGGCCCGGCAGCTCGACGATTTCGGGCAGGCGGCCGTCGGGCGACATCCCGGAGAAGGACAGGCCGGCCGCGGTCAGCAGCTCGCGATAGTGGATGTTCACCTCGTAGCGATGCCGGTGGCGCTCGTAAATCAGCGCCTCGTCGTAGATCGACGCAGCGAGGCTGCCCGGTTTGAGGCAGCAGGGGTAGAGACCAAGGCGCATGGTGCCGCCCAGATCGCCGCCCTCCGCGCGGGTCTCGATCGCGCCTTCGCGTTCCCACTCGGTCAGGAGACCCACCACCGGCTCGTTGGTCGGTCCGAATTCGGTCGAGCTCGCCGCCTCAAGGCCGGCCAGATTGCGCGCCACCTCGACGATCGCCATCTGCATGCCGAAGCAGATGCCGAAGTAGGGGACGTGCCATTCGCGCGCGAAGGTGACGGCGGCGACCTTGCCGGCCGAGCCGCGCTCGCCGAAGCCGCCCGGCACCAGGATCCCGTTCACGTCCTGCAGATGTTGGGCCGCGTCGCTGGCTTCGAAGATCTCGGCATCGAGCCAGCGGGTGTCGACCCTGACCCGATTCGCGATGCCGCCGTGCGCGAGCGCCTCCTCGAGCGACTTGTAGGCATCCTGCAGGCCCATATACTTGCCGACCACGGCGATGGTGACCTCGCCCTCGGGCTTCTCGAGCCGCGCCACGATCTCGCGCCAGCGCGACAGATCGGGGCTCGACTGGTGCGGCAGCCCGAAATGCCGGAGCAGCTGGGTGTCGACCCCCTCCTCGTGGTAGCGGATCGGCACCTCGTAGATGTTCGCGGCATCCAGCGCCGGGATCACGGCGTCCGGCTGCACGTTGCACTGGAGCGCGATCTTGCGCCGGGCTTCCGCCGGGATCGGCCGCTCGGTGCGACACAGGAGCACGTCGGGCTGGATGCCGATGCCGCGCAGCTCGCGCACCGAATGCTGCGTCGGCTTGGTCTTGAGCTCGCGCGCCGAGGCGAGGTAGGGCACCAGCGTCAGATGCACGTAGGCGACGCGGTCGTGCCCGAGCTCGAAGCCAAGCTGGCGGATCGCCTCGAGGAACGGCAGGCCCTCGATGTCGCCGACCGTGCCGCCGATCTCGCACAGCACGAAATCGACGTCGTCGACGTCGGCGAGCGCGCACTCCTTGATCATGTCGGTGACGTGCGGCACCACCTGAACGGTGCCGCCGAGATAGTCGCCGTGGCGCTCGCGCCCCAGCACCCGGGAATAGATCCGGCCCGCGGTGACGCTGTCCGAGCCGCGGGCAGGCACGCCGGTGAAGCGCTCGTAGTGACCGAGATCGAGATCGGTCTCGGTGCCGTCGTCGGTGACGTAGACCTCGCCGTGCTGATAGGGACTCATGGTCCCCGGATCGACGTTCAGATAGGGGTCGAGTTTGCGCAAACGGACCGTGTAGCCGCGCGCCTGGAGCAACGCCCCCATGGCCGCCGAGGCCAAGCCTTTGCCCAAGGACGACACCACGCCGCCAGTAACGAAGACGAAGCGCGTCATGGGGACGGCATTATCGACGAGAACCGCGTCTGAGACAATCGCGGAAATCGCGAGCCGGGGCGATCCGCCCGGGCCTCGGCACGCGATCAGTTGGCAACCGGCGCGCTCGGCGTGGTTGGCGCTGGCGCAGCGGGGGCTTGCGGTGCGGCGGGCACCGGTGGTGCGGGCGGCACCCCGGATGCGGCCGGCGCCTGTGGCGCCGGCGATCCGGCGGGCGCCTCGACCGGCTGGTCGAGGATCGAGCGCGGCGCCGTGCGGTGCGACGCCAGCATGGCGAGGGCCAAGCTCGTCACAATGAAGCCCGCGGCCAGGAC
>JBKPDM010000512.1:0-5031 GCA_046727895.1 Pseudomonadota bacterium
CCATGGGGACATCTGGTTGCGTCCGAGCGCCGTCATCGGCGTCGCCCGGGAGACGACCCACACGACCGCGATGCGCCTTGTCGATGGCAAGGTCTACAACGTCGCCGGCTCGCCCAAGGACGTACTCGACGCGCTGGGCGCCAGCTTCACGTCCCACGCTGCCTGACGCTCCCGGGGCGCGCCCGGTCCCAGGGCGTGTGGCAGCGAGATTGGAAACGCACTCCCCGTTCGCCTTAGCCCCAATAGGAGTGGAGGGTGGGGTGCCCAGACACAAGAGTCTAGTCACCGTCATTTCCCGAGGTTTTTTCGGGAGGAGGTGCGACACTCCATTGAGCCTCCTCGGGGAGCCACGGGTTCCGCGCCGTTGCGAGCGACGGAATCCGGGGATTCCGGGCGTCGGTTCACGTATCGGCCAGCGCGCGGACTGACGAAGATGAGATCGAGGGAAATGGGACCAGAGGAGCAGACCCATGACGAGCGTGCCAATCGCACACGGGCCGGTCAGCGGCCAAGCAGCACTCATGGCGTCCACGGATGAGAAGGTGAGGACCGAGCGTGCGCGAGCGGAAGAGAGGGTGCGGGCCATCGTGGAGGAACTCGATCGCCCAACCTTGGCCCTGCCCTACAAGACGCTCCACGACGCGCTGGGTTTTCGCATCGAGACCGTGGACGTCGCCATCGAGAAGCTGCGCCGGTGAGCCGATGGCCCACCTACTTCTACACTGCTGCGACGGGTCCCGGCGGGCTTGGGGAGACGATCTCGTCCGCAACACGCAGGCGATGGTGCCCGAGCCGAACGACGACCCCAAGCCCGACGATGAGCCGGACGACGAGACCGACGACGAGCCGGACAAGGAACCCGACGACGAGCCGGACGACGAACGCGACGACGAGCCCGGCACGCTGTACTTCGGGGAGGACGACGGATGGGCGGCCCAATCCTGCTGAAGCCCAACGTCACGCCCAGCCGGCTGGCGGAGCTGACACCGCGGGACCCGGCGGCTCGATTTCTCTGTACAAAGTCAAGGGCCCCAAGCCTGCCGCTCTGTGCAGCGACGTGTTGGGGCGTCAAAAACGTGTCTCTTGGGACGCCTCTACATTGAGCCCCTTTCCTTCGAGGAGGGTGAGTACTGGCCATGGCATGGGTTCGAGTCAAGGACAACGAGCCGATCGACAGCGCCATCCGTCGCTTCAAGAAACAGTGCGAGAAAGCTGGTATCCTGAAGGAACTCCGCAAGCGGGAGCACTACGAGAAGCCAAGCGTGCGACGGAAGAAGAAGGCCATCGCGGCGCGCAAGCGCGCCATCAGACGCACGGCGGGTAAGACGGTCGCATGACCTCCGTCGCTGATGGCGCGGAGGATTCCGGGCTCAACGCTCGCTCAGGGCCACAACCAGGCATCCAGGAGCGATCAGCAGACAGAGCGGAACGAAGAGCCACGTGTCCCACCAGGCGAAAGCGGTTCCTCTCATCCGCTTGAAGAGGCCAACCACCTGAAGTCGCCACGAACCGACCGAAGAAGACACCACGAGGGTCCACGTCCCAGCGACAAACGGCCACCGCTGGGAGGATGCCCGGAAGAGCCGTTTCCTTTCGATCCAGGGAATGGCCTCCGTGCAGACCTCGAGGTACACATCCTGCCGCGCTTCGGCGACTGGCGCTGGCGAACGCTCGACCGCGAGAGCGCGATCACGTTCTTGAACGAACTCAAGGAGACGGAAATTGTGCGCCGTCGGCGCGGGATCGACGGCCGCACGGTCCTCGTGCCTGTGCCCGGCAAGCGCCGCTCGGACGCGACGAACCGCGGGGTCCTCGCCACGCTCTCGGCGCTCGCGTCCTCCGCCGTCGATGTCAAGCACCTGGCCGACGCTAACCCGTTTCTCCGGCTCGCCAAGCCGCTCCAGCTGCACGTGACGAAGACGAGCCGCCGCGCGCACGCAAAGAAGAAGACGTTGAAGCCCGAGCAGGTCGAGCGGCTGCTCGCGCGCGCCGCCGCCGAGAGTGGGTCCTGGCTTCTGCCTTATGCTCCTCTGCGTGCTGCGCATCGGGCTCCGCATCGGCGAGGTCCTCGCGACACCATACCCAACGCGAACACGACGCCGCCCATACCTGCGGAGCGGGCACTACGCGAAGGACCCGACCCCGGAGGTGCGGCAGGCGATGGCATCGGCACGGACACCGACTGCATTTTTCAGGAGAGGGTCGCTCAGCAAGTGCTCGGAATCCTGATGAGCCGTGCTGGGATCGAACCAGCGACCCGCTGCTCAAAAGGCAGCTGCTCGAACGACTGAGCTAACGGCTCGACGTAAGATTTTCGCGGACTTACACCTGCTAGCGGCCGGTGCAAGACCAATTGTGCTCCCCATCCGGCTGAAAACCGCAAACTAGCAAGCTCCGTCACGTCCGCGGCACCAGCGGACCCGGCGGAGACGACGAAGCGTCGGCCAGCGGCGCCCGCCGCTGCCCGCTCGCGACCCGGCGCGGCGGAGGAGCATAGGGACGAACGTCTGGAAATTGCCCCGCACTTTACATGCGGGCCGAGGAGTGCAAAGTCCGGCTTCTCGAAGAGGCAAGCCTTTGTCGCCGACGCGTCTCGTCGTCATCGCCGTACTCGCGACCGCAGGGGCGCCGCTCCTGTACGCGCCCCGCGTGCGCGCCGACGAGATCAAGCCCGGCATGACGCTCGACTCGAGCACGGCCGGGGCCGCCAAGGGGCTCCTGCCGCCCGAGATCCTCGCGCACTACGAGAAGAACGAGTACATCAACCAGATCGTCGATTGGCCGGACTCCAAGTTCACCTGGCCCGAGGATTTCCAGGCGGCGAGCAAGAAGAACGAGGGGCGCTTCGGCCTGGCCAAGGACGGCAGCGTCCTCGAGAAGGCGTCTGGGCAGCAACCATCGTACGTCATGGGGTTCCCGTTTCCCAACCTCGACCCCAACGACCCCGACGTAGCGCCAAAGGCGATCTGGAACTACTTCTACCGCACCTGGTACTTCGGCAACCTCCACGCCGAGTCGCAGATCAACATGGTCGGCCCCAGCTCACTCGAGCGGCGGCTCGATGTGGTAGTGGACTTCAAGTACTACGACGGCATCCCGGAAGCGGAGAAGCCGGTGAACAAGGGGAACTTCCTGGTCAAGTTCCTAAACCTTGTCGTCTTCCCCGCGGACGTGAACGGCACCGCCAACATCACCTGGCGCTACCGCGACCCCGCCAAGCGCGACTCCTCCTGGGCCTACGTCCCCGCCCTGCGGCGCGTCCGCGGCGTCAGCCCCACCAACCGCTCCGACGGCTTCCTCGGCTCCGACACGAGTCAGGACGACGGACCCTTCTTCGACGGCAAGGTCGAGGACTTCACCTGGAAGCTCGTCAACACCGTCGATCAGCTGCGGATCGTCGATCCGATCAACCTCGAGGGCAAGTCATCGAGCGAGTGGCAGAAGAGCGGCGGCTGGGACACGCGGTGGCCCGACCTCCCGTTCATCGGCTACATGAAGCCCGGCTGGAAGGGCGTGGCCTGGGCACCCGTCGCGCCGGCCCTGGCCAAGCGGCGCTTCTACATCATCGAGGGCGTGCCGAGGGATCGGTACTACCTCTACGGCAAGCTCGAGATGTACATCGATGCCAGCTCGTTCCAGGGCGCGTGGGACCGGAAGTTCGACTGGAAAGGGCAGCTCCTCAACGTCCACCAGGTCCTCGGCTACAACCCGATGAGGGTGACCCGCCCGGACGGCACCATCGACTACAACCAGGGCTCGAACATGGCCTACCAGACGAACGAGGCCATCAAGCTGAACCGCGCCACCGTCGCCGGCATCAAGACCACGCCGACGTCCCGCTTCCTACAGCGCGCCCCGATCGACGACCAGGTCTTCGACCTCGACTCGCTCGCCCAACACGGGAAGTAGGCGCGCGCCGCCGGGTGTGGGGCGCACGCGGTTCCGCTGATGGGCCAGCGCCGAGCCGCTACCCAGGTTGATCGAGGTGGGGCTTCGGACGCGAGGAGGGAATGCCGGGCTGAGGACCACTGTCGAAGGCCGACTCCAAGCTCCTCACCGACTGCCGCCCGGCCGCCGTCGCCGAGGCGACCGCCAAGACCGCACACTTGGCGGTGGCGCCTTGACGGCGGATTGCTCGCCAGGTGGGGCTTGCTCCACGCGCCCGGCTCACCGGTGAGCGCCTCGATCAGTGTCCGCGCACCGCGAATCCGTCGCGGAACACGATCCGGCCCAGGCTGCGAAGGAGAGTGCCGCCGCACTCCTCCATGTTGCTTCCGTGGGGCCTGCCGATCTTCGCGCTGCACACAGAGGCCCCAGAAGGCCCGGCCGGGGCTAGACCCGCTTGGCAGACCAAGGCTCGCTGTGGCGGCCGCATGCCCGTGGCGGCCACCATCGAGGACCCCCTGGTCATCCGGAGGATTCTCACCCACCTCGGACTCCCGACCGAGGTGCCTGCGCACCGGCCGCCGCCGGCTGACCTGTTCGGCTGGAGTTGAGCCCGTCCGCCGGCGTCGGGCTTCCCCTCGCCGACGCGCGGGGTGCGTCCGCTCGTCCGCTCATCCGCGTCTGGCGCTCGTCTAAGCCCGGTCGTCCACCTCTCGACCACCCGACCCGGGCAACCGAGAGACCGCTCCAGGCACCCCGGCCCGCCGATTGTCCGCTGCGTCGCTACGGAAAGGGCGGCGGGCTGGTAGGCGCAAAGGACTAATACCCGCTTTGTGCGGTTTATCTTCTCGGCGGCGTTGGCGAGCTGCTGGCCAAGCAGGACTACCTCCCGCCCCGGGGGCGCATCTTCGCCATGGATCGTGCCCCAGCAGAACAGGAGGCTCGCAAATCCCGTTGACGTCCTTCCTGCATCGCCAGTAGACTCGGCTGTCTCGGGGTTACGGGGCCGCTGAACGCCCGCCTCGATACGTCCGGAGCAGTCGAGGGGCCTGCTGATCGTTAAAGAGACAGCGAAACGCGAAGGGGCCGATCACTTGGCGCTCTCACCGGGGCTAATGGTCGCCGTGACCTTGCAGGGCCTGGTAC
>JBKPDM010000513.1:0-3714 GCA_046727895.1 Pseudomonadota bacterium
CCATAGTCCCTGGCGATCGAGGCGTGACTGCGGAAGTACCGGCGCAGCGTCTGGCAACCGCTCTCGTCCTTGAGAAGATGGAAAGCCGCCAGGTAGGGAAGATCGATCCCCGAGTGAAACATCAGCGTTGTTTCGATGCCGCCGTCCGTGAGAAACAGTTCGCCGCCGGTCAGTTGCGGCAAGGCGCTTCGGTCGCAGCCCATCGAACTCTCCCTTCGGAATCACGTGACACAGAGAAGTCGTTGCGGCGGTCCGATTTGCGCGAGTAACTTTTCAGAGAGATTTCTCGATCCGGCGATTTTGGTTTCAGTTGTTTCGGGGAAAGCGTGTCAACTGCCCATCCGCGGTTCATCCGGGATCTGATGGCCAGATCTGGTTGGCCATCGAGGTGGTCAAACAGGCTCAGGCCACCGACCCTGCCGGCTGAGCCAGCAGGCTCTCGGGCAGCCAGTCGCGATGCGCCTCGAGCAGTTCGTCGACCAGCACCCAGATCTGCTCGAGGTCGAGCTCGGCCGCGGTGTGCGGGTCGAGCATCGCGGCGTAATAGACGTGCTCGCGCTTGCCGGTCAGCGCCGCCTCGACGGCCAGCGCCTGCACGTTGATGTTGGTCTGCATCAGCGCCGCGAGATGCGGCGGCAGCGCGCCCACGCGGACCGGCTGGACGCCGTTGCGGTCGACCAGGCACGGCACCTCGACGATGCAGTCGGGCGGCAGATTGTCGACCAGGCCCCGGTTCGGCAGGTTGCCGTAGACCACCGCCGGCCGCCCGGTCTCACGGGCGTGGATGATGATCGGGCCGTACTCGGCGCTGCGTTTGACCTCGATCGGCTGGTTCGGGTCCTCGAGCCTGCGGCGCAGCTCGGCCCACGCGGCGATCTGCCGCTCGCAGCGGCGCGGGTACTCGTCGAGCGGGATGTTGAAGCGCTCGATCAGGTCGGGCCGGCCGCGCTTGATGAACCACGGCACATACTCGCTGAAGTGCTCGCTCGATTCGGTCACGAAGTAGCCGAGCCGGTGCAGCATCTCGTAACGCACGCGGTTCCAGCTCGGCGCGCGCCCATCGGCCGCGAGCTGCCGCAGGCGCGGGTAGAGGTCCTCGCCCCTGTGCTCGAGCTTCAGGTAGAACGCTAGGTGGTTGATGCCCGCGACCAGGTAATCGATCTCCTGGGCTGGCAGACCGAGATCCTGCGCGAGTTCGCCCGCGGTGTGCGGCACGCTGTGGCAGAGGCCGACGGTGCAGATCCGGCTGGCGCGCGCGATCCCCCAGCAGTTCATCGCCATCGGGTTGGCGTAGTTGAGGTGCAGCACCTGCGGGCAGAGCCGCTCCATGTCCCGGCACATCTCGATCAGCACCGGGATGGTACGCAGCGCCCGCATGATGCCCCCGATGCCCAGCGTGTCGGCGATCGTCTGCTCGAGCCCGTAACGCTTGGGGATCTCGAAGTCGGTCACGGTGCAAGGCCGGTAACCGCCGACCTGGATCATGTTGATGGCGTAGTCGGCGCCCTCGAGCGCCCGCGCCCGATCGGTGGTGCTCTCGATCTCTGGCCGCACGCCGAGCGTCGCCGCGATGCGGCGCGCCACCGCATCGGTCGTGGCAAGCCGCTCGGCGTCGATGTCGAACAAGGAGAGGCGGCTCTCGGCGAGCTCCGGATACGACAGGATGTCGCCGATCAGCGCCCTGGCGAAGACGGTGCTGCCTGCACCGATGAAGGTGATCTTTGAAGAAGCCATTGCGGGTCCCATTCAGGGGGTGATGACCAGCAATGTCGGCGCGTCGGTCGACGTCGTCACCCCCGGAGCGCGGTCATGATTTCCGCCGCGCTGCGATCGAGCGCCGCCTGTGCCGCCAACCGCACGGGAGCGTTGGCCTCGCCATAGCGATCATAGTTGCGCCGCTCGACGATCTCGAAGAACACGCCGTTGATCGAGCGCGTAAAGACCTGGAAGAACTCGCCGGCCCCAATCTGATCGTACAGGATGGCAAGGTCGCGCATCCGCGCGATCGCCGCATCCTCGAGATCAAACCGCGCGGCGAGGTCATCGTAATAGTTCTCGGGCGCTCGAAGCTTGAGCGAGGCGGGCAGCGCGGCCGCGGCGGCGAAGATGCCGCGGCAGGCAAACGCGATGTGCTGGGCGCCGGCGCCTGCGGTCTGCTGCAGGAAGCGACCCGCGGCGCTGCGCTCCGCTTGCGACACGTTGAGCGCGATCCGGAGCGTGCGCTCCTGGTTGGTCATGGCCCGGCTGACGATCAGCCCGTGCGGGTCGGGCAGGTCGGTGCGCCCGCTCGGCTCGAGCCCAAAGATGGTCCGGTAGTAAAGGACCCAGCTGACCAGCTCCGCCTCCGGCACGACCTGCGCGACGTGGTCGATGCGCACGAGCCCGAGGTCCAGCGGCTGCTCCGGCTCCGGATCGGGCACGAAGTCGACGTCAAAGAATGTGCCCCGCCCGTCGGGTCGCTCGATGAAGTAGACCAAGCTGCCGCTGACCCCGCGCATGGCGGGGATTTCGAGCTCGCCCTTGCCGATCGGGCCGACGAAGGGCTTGGCCAGCATGGCCGCGGCGCGCGCCGACGCCCGTCCGGCATCGTCGACGCGCAGCGCGATCGCGGCAACCGAAAGCCCGTGCAGGAGGTAGAAGGCATGCGGAAAATCCTCTTCCTCGAGATTGAGCACGAGGTTGACGTCGCCCTGCCGGTAGAGCTCGACCCGCTTCGAGCGGTGCCGATGGGTGCGCCGAAAGCCGAGGCCGTGCAGCAGCTTGACCAATTCGCCGACCTGGTTCGGATGGTCGACGAACTCGACGAACTCGACGCCATCGACGGCCGGCAGCGCCGCGGATCGCGGGCCCTGGACCTGCTCGTCGAGCCAGAGGAAGGAGCGCATACCGTCGAGCGCGATCCGCCGGGTCGAGGAGGCGCGAAAATCGTCGCTGAAGATCTCGTGGCTGATCGGCCCCCGGTAGCCGATCTCGTCGAGCTTGCGCATCATCGAAGCCACCGGCAGATCGCCCTGCCCCGGAAAGCAGCGATAGTGCCGGCTGAGGAACAGGAGATCCATCTCGATCGCGGGCGCGTCGGCGGTCTGGACGAGAACGATGCGCTCGGCCGGGATCTCGGCGATGGCGTCGACCGGCAACCGCTTGGCCAGCATGTGGAAGCTGTCGAGGATCAGGCCGACATGCTCATGGTCGGCGCGTCGCACCGCCTCCCAGGCCTGGCGATAGTCGTTGATGTGGCGGCCCCAGGCGAGGGCCTCGAAGCCGACCCTGACGCCGAACTGCCTGGCGAGGTCGCCGAGCTCGTGCAGATCGGCCGCGACCCTCGCCATGTCGTCGATCGCCTCGGGCGAGATGCTGCTGCAGACCAGAAGGAGGGGTGTGCCGAGCCGGCCCATCAGCTCGAACTTGCGCCTGGCGCGCTCGAAGGCCTTGCCGCGCAACGGCTCCGGCAAGCCTTCAAAATCACGGAAGGGCTGCAGCGCGATGATCTCGAGGCCGAGCGAGCCGGCCCGCTCGCGCACGTCCTCGGGCCGGCCGTCAAAATAGGTGAGGTCGTTCTCGAAGATCTCGACCCCGTCGAAGCCGGCCTCGGCGGCAGCGGCGAGCTTGTCGGCGAGAGAGCCCGGCATGCAGACCGTCGCGATGGCTCTCGTCATGAGCGGATGTCCATCGAGGCGAATCGAGTACCACTCGGACTCATCCTGACTCTTTTAC
>JBKPDM010000514.1:0-7555 GCA_046727895.1 Pseudomonadota bacterium
GAGCTGGAGGGCGCGCGCCGGGCCCAGCAGCGCGACGGCGCGGCGGTCTGCCGCTTCCTCTGCTGGCTCGATGACGAGATCGGCCGCCGCACGTTGACCGAGCTCGAGGCCGCGCGGCATCTCGAGGCGGAGCGACGGCGCGATCCTCTCTATCGCGGGCCGAGCTTCGAGACCATCTCGGCCGCGGGGCCGAACGCGGCGCTGCCGCACTACCGGGTGAGCGAAGCGAGCAACCGGACGCTCGAGCGGGGTTCGCTCTACCTGGTCGACTCGGGCGGCCAGTATCTCAACGCGACCACGGACGTCACGCGCACGGTCGCGGTCGGCGAGCCAAGCGCCGAGATGCGGCGGCATTTCACCCTGGTCCTGAAGGGCCATATCGCGATCGCCCGGGCACAGTTTCCGCGCGGGACGACCGGCGCGCAGCTGGACAGCTTCGCCCGGCAGGCGCTCTGGCAGGCGGGCCTCGACTTCGACCACGGCACCGGCCACGGCATCGGCAGCTACCTCTGCGTCCACGAGGGCCCGCAGCGGATCGCCAAGACCGGCACCGCGCCGCTCAAGCCCGGGATGATCGTCTCGAACGAGCCCGGCTACTACCGGAGCGGCGAGTATGGCATCCGAATCGAGAACCTGGTCGTCGTTCAGACACGCGCGACACCGCCGGGCGGCGAGCGCGTGATGCTCGGTTCCGAGACCGTGACCCGGGCGCCGATCGATCGCCGGCTGATCCTGACGGATCTCCTCGACGCCGAGGAGCGCGCCTGGCTCAACAATTACCACGCCCGGGTGCAGGCTGACCTGATCGAACTCCTCGACCCCGCGACCGCCGCCTGGCTCGTGGCGGCCACCGCGCCTCTATAGGCCCAGCAGCGCCCGCTCAGCGCCGCACCAGGCTGATCATCCGATGCCACCAGCCGGCCGCCTTGGCTTCGGCGTGATCGATCAGCGCGCCGGCCTTGGGGTAGCGTTCGCGGAGGCGGTCCAACAGCCGCTGCGCCCAGGTCGCATACCTGGCCAGGATCAGCAGGCCGATCAACAGGAACAGGATGCCCTGCAGGAAC
Source organism: Pseudomonadota bacterium (assembly GCA_046727895.1). Classification (GTDB taxonomy): domain Bacteria; phylum Pseudomonadota; class Alphaproteobacteria; order Geminicoccales; family Geminicoccaceae; genus DATAOG01. Next base: position 1,065 of record JBKPDM010000514.1, read on the forward strand.
GGCAGAAACAGCCCGAGCACGCCGAGCGCCAGAAAGCCGTAGCCGACGGCTTGGAGGAAGATGGCCTTCATGCGTAGCCGGCGACCTCGCGCCATTGGGCTTCGCTCAGCGTCGCTACCCCGAGCTCGGCCGCCTTTCTGGCCTTGGAGCCGGCATCGGCGCCGACCACGACGAAGTCGGTCTTGCCCGAGACGGAGCCCGCGACCTTGGCGCCAAGCGCCTCGGCGGTCGCCTTGGCTTCGGCCCGGCTCATGGTCTGGAGCGTGCCGGTGAACACCAGGGTCTTGCCGGCGAGCGGCGAGGTGCCGGTCGTGGCCGCCGCCGTTGGCCCGACCTCGATCTGCGCGCACAAGTCATCGAGCGCCTCGAGATTGTGCCCTTCTCTGAAGAATTCCGCGATCGCTTCGGCCACCGCCGGCCCGATGCCATCGATGTTGTCGAGCTCGGCGAGCGCCGCCTGATCGCCCGCCGCAGCCGCCTGCATCGCCTCTCGCCAGACCCGGAGGCTGCCGTAGTGGCGGGCAAGCAGGCGGGCATTGGCTTCGCCGACGAAGCGGATACCGAGCGCGTTGATGAACCGCTCGAGCGGGATCTTGCGGCGGGCGGCGATCGCCCGGCGCAGATTGTCGACCTTCTTCTCGCCCCAGCCCGGCAGCTCAGCCAGCCGCGCGAGCAGAGCGGAGGTCTCCGCGAGGCGAAACAGATCGCCGGGCCGGCGGATCAGTCCGGCTTCCAGCAGCTGCGGCACCTGCTTGCGCCCGAGCCCTTCGACGTCGAAGGCGTCGCGGCCGACGAAATGGCGCAGCCGCTCGGTGATCTGCGCCGCGCAGATCAGCCCTCCCGTGCAGCGGCGCACGGCCTCGCCCGGCGGCCGCACCGCGAGGCTGCCGCAGACCGGGCAGTGATCGGGGAAGCGGTAGGGCTCGGTGCCCTCCGGCCGCCGGTCGAGCCTGACCTCGACCACCTGCGGGATGACGTCGCCCGCACGCTGCACGACCACCGTGTCGCCGACCCGGATGTCCTTCGCTTCGATGTAGTCCTGATTGTGCAGGGTCGCGCGCGCGACAACGACGCCGCCGACCGTCACCGGCTCGAGCTCGGCGACCGGGGTGAGCGCGCCGGTCCGGCCGACCTGGACCCCGATCTTGCGCACCACGGTTTCCGCCTGTTCGGCGGCGAACTTATGGGCGATGGCCCAGCGCGGCGCCCGGCCGGCCACGCCGAGGCGGCGCTGATAGTCGATCCGATCGACCTTGATGACCACGCCATCGATGTCATAGGGGAGCTTGAAGCGCCGTTCGGCCAGCCGCGCGTGGTAGTCGAGGAGGGCTGCCTCGTCCTGGATCTGCTCGACCAGCGGGTTGACCCGGAAGCCGTAAGCTTTGAGCCCTTCGAGAAAGCCGCTGTAGGTGCCCTCGATCGCGGGCTCGGCCTCGCCCCAGCCCCAGGCAAAGAAGCGCAGCCGGCGTCTTGCGGTGATCGTCGAGTCGAGCTGGCGGAGCGAGCCCGCGGCCGAGTTGCGTGGATTGGCGAAGAGCGGCTCGCCCGCCGCCTCGCGCTCGGCGTTCAGCACCTGGAAATCGGCCCGCTCCATATAGACCTCGCCGCGCACCTCGAGCAGCGGCGGCGCATCAGCGGTCGCCAGCCGCTGCGGGATGTCGCGGATCGTGCGCAGGTTCGGCGTGACGTCCTCGCCGACCGTGCCGTCGCCTCTGGTCGCGCCGCGCACCAGGAAGCCCTCCTCGTAGCGCAGGCTCGACGACAGGCCGTCGATCTTGGGCTCGGCGACCGCCGCGATCGGATCGCTTTCGGGCAGGTTCAAGAAACGCCGGACGCGGCGCAGGAACTCGATCACCTCGGCCCCGTTCATGGCATTGTCGAGGGAGAGCATCGGCACCCGGTGGGTCACCTTGCCGAAGTCCGCGACCGGCGGCGCGCCGATCCGGTGCGACGGGCTGTCGGCCCGGACCCGCTCGGGGAAGCGAGCCTCGATCGCCTGATTGCGCCGGCGCAGCCGGTCGTACTCGGCATCGGAGACTTCGGGCGCGTCCTCGCGGTAGTAGAGCCGATCGTGGCGCGCGATCTCGGCGGCGAGGAAGGCGAGTTCTGTCGCCGCCTGCTCCGGAGTCAGCCGCTCAGGGGGGATCTCGAACGTCGCGGGCCGCACGCCGAGGGCGCTCGCTCAGGCCGACTGCACGATCAGACTGTGGGCGGCGGCGCGCGCCGCCTCGGTGATCGTTGCGCCGGCGAGCATGCGGGCGATCTCTTCCCGCCGGCCGGCGTCCGAAAGCGGCACTGCCGACACCTGCGCCCGGCCACTCTCGAGGGTCTTCTCGACCCGCCAGTGGTGATCGGCGCGCGCGGCGACCTGCGGCGCGTGGGTCACGACCAGCACCTGGACTGCCCGACCGAGCCGCGCCAGGCGTTCGCCGACCGCATCGGCGGTGGCGCCGCCGATCCCGGTGTCGACCTCGTCGAAGATCAGGCAAGGGGTCGAGCCGAGCCGGGCGAGAACCACCTTGAGCGCCAGCATCAGGCGGGCCAGCTCGCCGCCCGATGCGACCCTGGTGAGCGGAGCGGGCTCCTGACCCGGGTTGGTCGCGATCTCGAAGGCGACCCGCTCGGCGCCCTCGGCGGACCACTCCGCCTCGGGCAATGGGATCAGGCGAGTCGCAAAGCGCGCCTTGTCGAGCTTCAACGGTGCCAGCTCGGCCATCACCGCCTTGCTTAAGCGGATCGCCGCGGCGCCGCGCCGTTCCGAGACTCGGGCGGCGCCTTCGACGAAGGCCGTTCGCGCCGTGCTCGCCGCTCGTGCAGCTTCCTCCAGCCGCTCGCCACCCACCTCGATCCCGGCGACACGCGCCGCAATTTCATCGCGGAAGGCAGCCAGGTCGTCGACCGGGACCTGATGCTTGCGGGCGGCGGCCCGAAGCGCGAACAACCGCTCCTCCACCGTCTCCAGGCGATCGCCCCCCAGCTCGAGCTCACTTTCGGCCCGCTCCAGGAGCGAGATGGCTTCCTCGAGCTCGACCCGGGTTCGCTCGAGGGCGGCCGCGGCGGGCTCGAGCAGCGCCCCGCCGCGGGTCGCCGACCGCTCGATCGAGCGTTGTGCACCGCCGAGCCGTGTCCCGATTCCACTCTCGCCGCGGAGCGCCGCCAGGGCCTCGGCGATCGCTTGGCCGAGCTTCTCCCGGTTCATCAGGCGGCTGCGCAGCTCGGCCAGCGTCTCCTCCTCGCCCGACCTGGGTGCCAGCTCATCGAGCTCGGCGAGGACGTGGCGCCAATAGGCCTCCTCGCCCGCGGCCCGCTTGATCTCGGCGGCGATCTCGCGGCGCGCGTCCTCGGCTTCGCGCCAGCCCCGATAGGTCGCGCGCAGGGCCGCGAGCGTGCCGTCGAGCTGGCCGTAGGCGTCCAGCAGCCGGCGCTGCATCGCGGGCTCGAGCAGCGCCTGCTGCTCATGCTGACCGTGCACCTCGACCAGCAGGTCGCCGAGGCGACGGAGAAGGCCGGTGCTGACCGGCTGATCATTGACGAAAGCGCGCGAGCCGCCGTCGGCGGCCAGAACGCGGCGCAGGACGAGACAGTCTTCGGCGGCGATGGCATGCTCGGCGAGCAGAGCCGCGATCGGCGCATCGTCCGGCTGGACGAAGCCTGCGGTCACCGATGCCTGGCCAGCGCCCTTGCGGACCAGCGCGCGATCGGCCCGCCGACCGAGCGCCAGCCCGAGGGCGTCGAGCAGGATCGATTTGCCGGCGCCGGTTTCGCCGGTCAGCACGCACAGGCCTCCGGCCAGCTCGAGATCGAGGCGTTCGATCAGGACGATGTCGCGGATCGCCAGGCTGGTCAGCATGTCGCGGGTCGATCGACTACGGCGGGCCGGGTGCCCAAAGCGCCCGACCCGGGTCCTTGCTCACCGGCCGGCCCCGTTGACCAGCGCATAGCTGTCCTGATACCAGGTGCTGCTCGGAAAGTTGTAGCCGAGAACTGCCGCCGTGCGGCGCGCTTCGTCATCCACGCCGAGCGCCATATAGGCCTCGGTCAGCCGGAGCAGGGCCTCGGGCACGTGGGTCGTGGTCTGGTAGTTCTCGACCACGTTGCGAAAGCGGTTGATCGCCGCGAGATAGTTACCCCTGCGCAAGTAGTAGCGGCCGATCGCCATCTCTTTGCCGGCCAGATGGTCGCGCGCGAGATCGACCTTGAGCTGCGCATCGCGGGCATAGCGGCTGTCCGGAAAGCGCCGGATCAATTCTTGGAAAGCGTCGAGCGCGTCCTGGGTCATCTTCTGGTCGCGGCCGACATCCGAGATCTGCTCGTAGTAGCTTACCCCGATCAGGTAGTAGGCGTAAGCGACATCCTTGTTGCCAGGATGGAGATCAATGAACCGCCGCGCCGCGCTGACCGCCTCGTCGTACGCGTTCGCCAGGTAGTAAGCGTAGGCTGACATCAGCTGGGCGCGTGTCGCCCATTCCGAGTAGGGGTGCTGGCGCTCGACCTCCTCGAAGGCTTGGCCGGCCTTTCGGTCATCGCCCTTCTGCAAGAGATCGAACGCCTGATTGTACAGCTCGTCAACCGGACGCTCGACGTATTCGTCCTGCTTTGCTCCGGAGCAGGCGGCGAGCGCCACCGCGGTCAGAACCAGAGCGCACGCCGGGCGCCGCCAGCGATCGGAACCGGGCAGCCTGTTGAGCATTACGGGCGACAACATTGGGTGGCGTGGCGAGGCTGTCAAGCGGCGCGGCGGGTGCGGCAGCGGGGCCGGCATTCGCCACTCGCTATGGTAGCGGAGGTCGTCGTTCTTGCGCCCGATCTCAGCAAATTCTAGACTCCGCGCGCCCGCCTGGCGACCGTGAAACAACGACCGCATGCCTCCGACGCCCGCCGGATGGCATGCCCTGCCTCGATAGGGAACGCGATGGGCAGTCGGAGCAGGCGCATCGACCAGTACGTCGGCGAGCGCATTCGGCTACGGCGCACCGAGCTCGGTCTCACGCAGGAACGGCTCGCCGATGCTTTGGACGTATCGTACCAGCAGGTCCAGAAATACGAGACCGGCGCGAACCGCATCAGCGCCGGACGCATCTACGAGATCGCGCGCAAGCTCGGCGTCGAAGTCGGCTACTTCTTTCAGGGACTCGACGTCGACCCGGAGCATAGCACGCCACCGCTCGAGCATGGCGGCCGGCAACGATCAGCGATCGAGTTGGTGCGCAAGTTTGCCCAAATCACCGATCCCGAGATCCGCGCTGCGATTGCCGGTCTGGTGAAGACAATCGTCGATCGCGACCCCGGTAACTGAGCCGCTCGCCCCGATCGAGCGCTGCTCAGGCGCCCGCGGCCTGGCGCGCAGGCAACTCCGGTTCGAGGGTGCCGCCGCCTTCGACCATGCGCCAGGCCGCCGGATCCGCGAACAATGCCCGCAGCAGCTTGTTGTGCGTGGTGTGCCCGGCACAGCGTCCGATGAAGCGGCCGATCAACTGTCCGCCAGCCAAGTAGAGATCACCGATGCTGTCCAGCACCTTGTGTCGGACGAACTCGTCGGGAAAACGCAGACCGTCCTTGTTCAGGACCCGCTCCCGACTGACCACCACGGCATTCTTGAGCGAGTCGCCCAGGGCCAGGCCGCGTGACCAAAGCTCCTCGACCCTCTCGGCAAAGCCAAAGGTGCGCGCGCGGGCAATGTCGGCTTTGAACCGATCCGCGCTGAAGGAGATACGCATCGCCTGACTGTGGATCAGCGGGTGGTCGAACCGAATCTCGCAATCGAGTTCGAAGCCGGCGGCCGGCTCGAGTCGCGCGCTGTTGCCGTGGGCCTGGACGGCTACCGGCTTCAGCACTTCAATCAGGCGGCGTGGCCGGCTCTGCGCGACGACCCCGGCACATTCGATCAGAAACACGAACGGCTCGGCGCTGCCGTCCATGATCGGGAGCTCCGGTCCCCCGACCTCGACCAACACGTTGTCGATCTCGCAAATGGCGAGCGAGGCCATCAGGTGCTCGACGGTTGCGACCATGACGCCACCCGACTCCCCGAGGGTCGTGCACATCGTGGTGTCGCAGACCTGATCGAAGCGGGCATGCAGCGGGCGGGCGTGTGCCCGGTCGTAGCGCAGGAAGCGGATGCCGCTATCGACTTCCGCCGGGTGCAAGGTCAGCGAGACCCGGGCGCCGGTGTGCAGGCCGATGCCGACGCAACCGATGGGATTGCGGAGCGTGCGCTGGGCCTGAGGACGCTGGTTCGCGTTCGGCGGGCAGGGCTTCAAGCGAAATTCCTTCCTTTGTTGCCTGCCGCCCGGCCGCTCCGAGCGCGACCCCCTACGCGGGCCCGGTCACGCGGCGGATCGAGAGCCACAAAGAGGGCCTCCAGATCAGGCTAGCAACCCGGTCTGGAGGCCTCCAATCACACTTGGTTACAGTTTGTTACAACCGAACCTTGAGAGCGAGACTGAATGTCTCCCGAGCTACCGGCGCAGGAAGGCCGGAATGTCGTAGGT
>JBKPDM010000515.1:0-12090 GCA_046727895.1 Pseudomonadota bacterium
TCGAGAAAGCGACCGGGGGCGCGCCCCAGCCGGCCGCCCGCATGGCATCGAGATTGAGCGCGAGCACGCGCCGGTAGATGTCGTTGTTGATCGCTGAGATCAGGCTCTGGATCTCGGGCGCGGGCACGCGGTCGGCAAACAGGTCGGCGGCGAGCTCGACCTCGGCCGCCTTGACCTCGCGCAGCCCCTCGAGCGTGGTCTCGTGGGTCAGGCGGTCGATGTGCTCGACCAGGCCGGCGTTGGCGACGGCGAGCGCCTCGTGCAGGTAGAGCATGCCCGCGAGCGCGCCCGCGGCGTCGACCACCGGCATGTGGCGCAGATGCAGGCGGCGCATCACGCCGATCGCCTCGTAGAGCGGCTGCTCGGCGCTGACGGTGGCGACCGGGCGGGTCATCAGGGCGGCGACCGGCCGATCGCCGAGCGGGCGCCCGGCGATCCTGCGGGTCACGTCCTGCTCGGTCAGGATGCCGGCGATCCGCTGCTCCTCGTCCAGGACGACCGCGGCCGAGGCGCCCGCCTCGCTCATCCGGGCAACCGCCTCGAGGGCCGCCAGATCGCCCGCCACAACCACGGGCGGCGCCTGCATGTGATCGCCGACGCGGCCCCGAAATGCTGCGGTCTGGGAATGCTGACGAGCCACCGCTCAGCTCAACTCCTCCAGCAGCGCCTTGGCGTCTTTCAGGTCGGCGGTGTCGAAGCCCTCGGTGAACCAGGCGTAGACCGGCGCGAGCAGGTTGCGCGCCTGGGCGCGCTTGCCCTGATCGCGCCAAAGCCGGGCGAGCGAGGTCGCGGCGCGTAGCTCCAGCGATTTTGCCTGCTGGCCGCGGGCGATATCGATCGCCCGCTGCAGCCACGCCGCCGCTTCGGCAGCGTCGCCGGTCTCGGCCAGAACGATCCCCCTCAGCCGAGACAGTTCCGCCTGATAGTGGCATTCGCCCGTGGCGGCGGTGGTCTCGGCCGCCCGATCCAACGCAGCGAGCGCGTCGTCGAACTGGCGGGCCTGGACGTGGACTTCCGCGATGACCGCGAGCCACTGAGCTCCCATCAAGCGGGCGCCGGTCGCGCCCCAGGCGGCGAGGCCGGCTGTGCGATGCCCTCGACCCGCTCACCGAGGCCGACCAGCGCAGAGCCTCGGCACATGGTTGCCTGCGCGAGCCATAGCGGCAGGCGATGCTCGCGCGCGATCCCAATCGCAGTCTCGGCTCGTCTGCGCGCGGCATCGAACTCGCGTCGGAAGCTGTGCAGCACCGCGGTCCAGGTCAGGGCGAAGGCGCGGCTGTGCGCGTGCGCGAGCCGCTCCGTGAGCGCGAGGCCAGCTTCGACCCTCGCGATGGCACGGTCGGGGAAGCCGAGAAACCAAAGGGCCCGGGCCGAGAACAATCGGCACACGATTCCGGCGCGCTCCGTGTAGAGCAGAACGTGGGCTGGATCCTCCCAGGCGGCGATTGCATCATCGATCGCGATTCCCTCGTCCAGCGCCACCATCGCATCGGTAAACTGGCCGAGGAAGAACAGGGATGTACCGAGAGCGCGGCGGGCCAGCGCGCGGCGAAGCGGCGCCCCCTGCTCATCGGCAAGCGCGACCAGCCGCTCGGCGAGATCACGGGCCCGCCGGAGATCGCCGCGCACCAAATGGTAGTGCCACAGGCCCCGCAAGACCGGAAACAGCTCGGCTGATCGGCCCAGTTGTTCGCACAGCGCCAGTGCCCGGCCGTAGGTCCGTTCAACCTCCGGAGCCGCATAGCCCTTGGTCGCAATTAACGGACCACCGATCGCGAGACAAAGAGCCAATTCCTCCTCGAGCTGCTCTGGGCCATTCGGCACCGTTCCGATGAGCTCCAGCCCTTTGCTCAGGTGAGCGATGGCTTCCACGTTGGCGGAGCGTCCGGCGGCCAGCTCGCCGGCTCGGCGCCAATAAGGGGCCGCCCGCGCCGCCAGGCCCGCGTCGGTCAGATGCCGAGCCAGGACTTCCGGCTCGGTCTCGCCGACGCCAAGTGAGCCGCCTTCGAGCACTTCGGCGATTCGGGCATGAAGCTGCTGACGCTTGGACTTGAGCAGCGACTGGTAGGCGGCCTCCTGGACCAGGGCGTGCTTGAAGCTATAGGTCGCCTCGGGCGGCGCCCCGCGACGGAACACCAGCTCGGAGGTGACCAGCTGCTCGAGGGCGTCGCCTAGTTGGCTGGCGGACATGGGCGAGACCGCCGCGAGCAGGTCGTGCGAGAATTCGCGACCGATCACGGCGCCGATCTGGGCGACCTCCTTTACCGGGGCGTGGCGGTCGAGGCGGGCCATCAGCGAGTCGTGCAGGGTCGTCGGGATCGCGAGGGGCGAGAGTGACCCGGACAGCTCGTAGTGGTCGCCGGCGTCCGCGAGCAGACCCGACTCCAGCACCGTCTTGGTCAGCTCCTCGACGAACAGCGGCACGCCGTCGGTACGCGCCACGATCTGCTCGACGATCGCCGCTGGCAGCGGCTTCTCGCCCGTAACCCGCGCCACCAGATCGGCGCCCTGGCGCCGGCCCAGACGGCTCATGGTGAGCGTGGTCACATGTGCCTGGCCGGTCCAAGGCGGCGGGAAGTCCGGCCGGAAGGTGATCAGAACCAGGACCGGCAGCCGCCGGATGCGCTCGACCACGAGCCCCAGGAGCTCGAGGGTCGAGGGGTCGATCCAGTGCACGTCCTCGTAGAGCGCCAGCACCGGCTGCTCTGCCGCCAGGCCCGCGAGCTGGTCGACCAGCGCCTGCAAGGTCCGCCGCTTTTGCACCTCTGGGGTCAGCATCAGCGCCGGATAGCGCTCCCCGGTCGGCACACCGAGGAGGGCGGCGAGCAGGGGCAGGGCTTCGTCCAGCCGGTCGCTCGAGCGGGCGAGCACCGCCTCGAGCCCGGCCAGCTGCGCCTCCGGCGGGTCGTTGCGGTCGAACTGCGCCGCTCGCTCCAGCAGGCCAATCACCGGCTGGAGCGCGCTGTTGGTATGGTACGGCGAGCAGTAGCAGCTGAGCGGCGTGTACGGCTCGTCACCGAGGCGCTCGCGCAGCGCCCGGATCACGCGCGACTTGCCGATCCCCGCCTCGCCCGACAGCAGGACCACCTGGCCGTCGCCGTCCCTGGCCCAGGCCCAGCGCTCCAGCAGCATCGCGAGCTCATGCTCGCGGCCGACCAGCGGGGTCAGCCGCTCGCCGTGCAGCGCCTCGAAGCGGCCCTCGGCACGACCCTCGCCCACGACCCGGAAGGCGGCGAGCGGTTCGGCGAAGCCCTTGAGGCGGGTCGGGCCGAGATCGGCGAGCTCGAACAGGCCGCCGAGCAGGCGCCTCGTCGCCTGGCTGATCACCACGCTGCCCGGTTCGGCGAGTGCCTGCAGCCGCGCCGCGAGGTTCGGGGTCTCACCGACCACCGTCTGCTCCTGCGCCGCACCCTCCCCGATCAGATCGCCGACCACCACCATTCCGGTCGCGATGCCGATCCGCGCCGTGAGGGGGCCTCGCGCGGGCGTCGCCAGGTGCCCAACGGCCTCGACCAGCACCAGGCCCGCCCGAGCCGCGCGTTCGGCGTCGTCCTCGTGCGCCTTGGGCCAGCCGAAATAGGCCAGCACCCCATCGCCCATGTACTTGGCGACATGACCGTCCCAACGCCCGATCACGTCAGCGCAGCGGCTCTGGTAAGTGCGTATGATGTCGCGCAAGTCTTCGGGGTCGAGCCGCGCCGCCAGCTCGGTCGAGCCGACCAGGTCGCAGAACATGACCGTGAGCTGACGCCGCTCCGCTTCAGCGGTTGCGGCCGGGGCGTCTGGCGCGACCGGGACGGCGGTCCTGGGTGCGGCTGCCGGTTGCCGTGTCCGGTTCAGGGCGGTGCCGCACTCGGCGCAGAAGCTGGCGCCTGGAGAATTGTCGGTGCCGCACGTCGGGCAGTGACCGGAAAGCGGCGCGCCGCAGCACGTGCAGTACTTGCCCGCAGAGACCGTGGCACCGCAATTCGGGCAATCCATCGAACCCCCGTCCTCGGGGCGGCAGCCGTCGCGCCTCGGGGACGGTCCCCCGTCGCGAACGCGGTCCGAATATGACACCTCCGGGGCGGATCAGAAAGCGAGATGGCTCGCGCCTAACCTCGCCGCCAGGCGAGCAGGATGCCGGCCAGAACCAGCGCCCCACCGAGCCAGTGATAGCCGGCCAGCCGCTCACCCAGGAGCGCCACGGCGAGCAGCGCCCCGAACACCGGCATCAGCTGCAGGGTCACGCCGGCCGCGTTCGCGCCCACGGCACGCACCGCGCGGTTCCAGAAGATGTAGGCGAGCACCGAGGGGAACAACGCGACGTAGGCGAGGCTCGCGAGGCTGCGTGCGCCGAGTTGCAGGCGGGCGCCGGACCACAGCTCGAGCCCGTAGAGCGGCAGCAGAAGCACGAGCGCCATGACCACGGTCGCGCTCAGCAGCACGAGCGGCGGCAGCCCCGCCGGCTGGCGCTTCAGGAGAACCGAGTAGAGCGCCCAGAGGATCACGCCTGCGAGCAGCCAGAGGTCGCCCGCGGCGAAGCGAAGGCCGAGCAGGACCGCGAGGTCACCCCGTGCGATGACGAGGGCGGCGCCGGCGATCGAGGCGAGAACGCCGAGACCCTGGCCGAGGGTGATCCGCTCGCCGGTGATCAGCCAGGCGAGCAGGACGAAGAACAGCGGCGAGGTGGCGAACAGCAGCAGCCCGTTGACCGCGGGCGACAGACTGAGCCCGAGGTAGATCAGGCTGTGGAACAGGGTCATGCCGGTCAGCGCGAGCGCGGTCAGAATCGGCCAGGCGCGCAGGATCAGGCTGCGGTGGCGCAGCAGACCGCGCCAGGTGAACGGCAGCAGGATCAGGAGGGCGAGCGTCCAGCGCCAGAAATTGAAGGCGATCGGCGGGATCAGGTCGCGCGCCGCCCGCCCGACCACCATGTTGGCCGACCAGAACAGGGCGCAGAGCGTCAGAAGCAGGTAGGGCGAGGTGAGCCAGGCGATGATCGGCCGCCGCTGCGACTTACGCGGCCCGACCGGTGCCCTTGCCGCCTCGGTTCGCCCTGGCGGGCGGCATGCCTCGGCCGCGCCGCGTTCGCCTGGCGGACGACGGGTCATTGCCGGGCCTGGCGCGGGCGATCGGGCCATTCGGGCTGTCCGGATCGAGGTCGGATGAGATCGGCTTAAGCTTTGGTCAACCTTTGCCCGCTACCGCGTCGGTGTTCAATGGTCCATGCGATCCTGGGAATCCGTCTGCCCCGAAGCAAGCGGCGGCGCGGATGCGGATGATCGCATGGATCGCGTGATCCCGCGTGCCAGCGCGGCGAGCGCGCGCTAAAGAACCATCGCGCCTTTCCTTCCCGCGACCGGTCTGCCAGACGAAGAGATCGGGTCGGGCCGACATCAGCCTGGCCGTGTTTGGATTGGCGCGGGGCCGCGGGCGTAGGGAGACAGGGACGATGGCGATGCCGGCCGCAGCGATCGAGCGGGCGGCGGAGCTGCTTTGTCGGGCGCGACTGGAGCGGACGCCTCTCGATCGCCTGCCCGCCGACTGCCGCCCGCCCGATGAGGCCGCGGCCTATGCCGTGCAGGACGCGCTGCACCGACAGCTGACGGCGGCCGGCTACGGGCGGCTCGCCGGCCACAAGATCGGCTGCACCACGGAGGTGATGCAGCGCTTTCTCGACATTGGCAATCCCGCCGCCGGCGGCGTCTTCGCGGCCACCGTGCAGCATGGGGCGGGCCGGTTCCGGCACGCCGATTTCCGCCACGTCGGCGTCGAGTGCGAGATCGCGGTCCGGTTGGCGAGCGACCTGCCCGCCGCCGGTGCGCCCTATGACCAGGGTGGCGTCGCCCGTGCGGTCGGCGCCTGCATGGCGGCGATCGAGGTCGTCGACGACCGCTACCAGGACTACCGCTCGCTCGACACGCCGACCCTGATCGCAGACGATTTCTTCAATGCTGCCTGCGTGTTGGGAACTCCGGTTGAGAGCTGGCGCGAGCTCGATCTGGCGCGCGTCAGCGGTCGCATGGCGATCAACGGCTCCGACGTCAGCAGCGGCCGGGGCGGCGACGTTCTGGGCCACCCGCTCGAGGCCCTCGCCTGGCTCGCCAACGGCCTGGCAGGCCGTGGCCAAACCCTGGTGGCGGGCGCGTTTGTGCTTCTCGGCAGCGTGGTCGAGACCAGATGGGTCGAGGCGGGCGATCGGGTCGAGATCGAGATCGAGGGCCTCGGCCGCGTGACTGCCAGGTTTGAATAGCGCCCGTGCAGAGAGTGTTCATCATCACAGGCCCCCTGGGCGGAGGCCGCCTCCGGGCTCGATCATCCGCTCGGGCCTTGCGAAACGTGCGGACGCTGTTAATTCACATGCCACAATGGTTGCGTTCGGATGCGCAACCCATGGAAGGAGTAAGGGGATGCATCGAAGTCGGTGGATTTTGGTTCTCGGGCTGAGCCTCATGCTACCGCTCGGCCTGAACCTCGCTGCTTGTAGCGACACCTGGCAGGGTCTGAAGAAGGACACCGGGCAGAACATGGAGGCGGTCGGCCAGAGCGTCGACAAGGCCGGCGAGAAGGTCAAAGATTCGGCGCAGTAGCAAGACCCTGGTCCGGATCGCTCCGGACCTGAGGGCAGCACCACGCGCTGAGGCTTGCGGGCCAGGGAAGGCAGCCCGCGTGGGGCGGGTTTGCCGCCTCTCAGGGGTCGCGGCTCGCCGGGATGGTTCCGGTCACTTGTGTTCAGCCGTGTTTGATGAAGGTCCCGTTGCGCAGCTCGGCGACCGCCTGCTGCAGCTCGGCTTCCGTGTTCATCACGATTGGCCCGTACCAGGCGACCGGCTCCTGAAGCGGTTGGCCCGAGATCAGCAGGAACCGGATGCCATGCTCGCCGGCCTGCACCGTCACCTCGTCGCCACTGTCGAACAGCACCAGTGAGCGGTTGCCCGTCTGCTCACGGATCACGAGCTCACCGTCCGGCGTTCCCTTCTCGGTCAGGACGCCGAACGGCTCTGAAGCGTCGCGAAAGATTCCCGATCCCTCGAAGACGTAGGCGAAGGCGTGGCGCCAGGTCTCGACCGGCAGGGTCTTGCGCCGGCCGGCCGGCACCGACACATCGAGATAGCGCGGATCGGCCGCGATGCCGTCGACCGGGCCGCGTCGGCCCCAGAAGTCGCCGCAGACCACCCGAACGCGGGTGCCATCGTCATCGATGACCTCCGGGATGGCGGCGGACGGAACGTCCTGGTAGCGCGGTGCGGTCATCTTGAGCGATGAGGGCAGATTGGCCCACAGCTGGAAGCCGTGCATCCGCCCCTCGGGGTCGCCCTGCGGCATCTCCTGATGGAGAATGCCGCTGCCCGCGGTCATCCACTGCACGTCGCCAGCGCCGAGCGTGCCCTGGTTGCCCAGGCTGTCGCCGTGATCCACGGCACCCGCCAGGACATAGGTGATGGTCTCGATGCCCCGATGCGGATGCCAGGGAAAGCCGGCCTGGTAATCGCCGGGGCGATCGTTGCGGAAGTCGTCGAACAGCAGGAACGGGTCGAACTCGCTCGTGTCGCCGAAGCCGAAGGCCCGGCGCAGCCTGACCCCGGCGCCTTCGATGGTGGGCCTGGACTGGGCGATCCGCTTGACGGGTCGAAGGGACATGGTGGCTCATACCTTGCTCTGGTGCTCATTGGATGTGAGCATGAAGGGCCGCGTCGTCCAGGCTCGGTGCGTCAAAGGCGATGGGCCTGGAGCCAGGCGAGGACGTCCAGGGCACTCCGGTCCGGCGGAAAGACGGGGTAGAGCACGTGCTCGATCGCCCCGTCGCGGACGATCAGCGTCAGCCGCTTGATCAAGGTCATGCCGTCGACCTCGAACGTTGGCAGCCGCAGCGCGTGAGTGAAGGCGAGATCGGCGTCGCTCAGGATGGCGAAGGGCAGATGGAGGCGCTCGGCCATCTCGCGCTGGTAATCGGTGTCCTGCGTGCTGAGGCCGAAGACGGCGGCGCCCTCTGCCCGAAGCTCGCCCTGATGGTCGCGAAATGCGCAGGTCTGCGGGGTGCAGCCCCGGGCGCCGGGGATCGCGTCCCAGCCGGTCGGCAGCGCCTCTCCCGGCCGCCCGGTTCGAGGATAGGCGTAGATCACCGTGCGCGGGCCCGGGAGGTCGCTGAGATCGACCAGGCCGCCCGTGGTCGAAGGCAGCGCGAGGGCGGGCATGCGCATGCCCACCAGATGGTCACAGGCGCCATCGTCCTCCGGCGCCGGGAGATCGTCCGGCAGTCTGGTCCAATCATGCTGTTTGGTCGGATCATGCAGTTTGGTCGGATCATGCATGGAGCGGGCCCTCTCACGTCCTTTGTCGTCGGGATGCGGCTCTGCCGCGCGCATGGCGTGCCGGTTCGCACCCTCCCTTCGGAGCCGGGAGGTGGCAGACGCCCCCGCCGTCGTCATGGCTCAGGTGACCACTCGGGTCAATCCCGCTCCGGCCCCAGAGATCAAGCTCCCACGACCGTTGCATCGACCGAGAGCCGGCGAAAATTGCCGAAACGCGGGGGCCAATTCGAACCCTCGCCGCCTTGCTTTCCGCGCTGGAGCGGCGCAAGACCTGACTCCTGCTCAGAAGCGAGCACCTGCGGAAAATCCGGAATAAAGGCAATGTCCCGGACGCTGTTGTTAGCAGGTACTCTTTTCCTTCCCCCATTTCTTTTCGGCTGCACCCTGCCCCTGTGGCAGTTTCAGGGGGTGACGCAGCCCTCGAGCGAAACCACCGGAGAAACCACGGCCGCCGCCACCACCCTGCCGACGCCCGGGTTCGACAGTTGCCAAGGCAAGCCGACAGAGGCGCTGCCGTCGTTCAATTTCTCGAAAGTCGGCTACCACGCGGGCGCCGCCCTTCCCAACAAAGCCGCGACCAGGACCTACGCCGAGGGCAGGCACACCATTACGAGTCAGATAAGGCTCAAGAGCGGCGATGTGCTGCGCGGTGCCGGCCGTGACAAGACGATTCTCTACTTCCCCGACGGACTCAAGCAAATGGGATATCTGTGCGCCAACGGTCAGAAAATCACGCTAACCGGCGCCGGCACCGGCGACTGCTTTGACTGGACCCATAGCGACGACAAGGAGTTCCTGGCGGTCATCGGCGGCTCGGGGTCCGAGATCGGCATTGAGGATCTCACTATCGAGTTTCCTGCCGATCATGCATGGACGCACTTTGCCAACTACGACGGCACGAGCGGTTACAACGGCATAGACCTGTTAAACTGCACTCATTGTTGGATCAAGGATGTAACTATCAAGAATGCCGACAACGGCATATTCATTACGGCCGGCGGCAACAATACGGTGGCAGGAGCGTACGTGTATATGCGCCCAGGCGGTGGACACACTGCCATCGCGCCGCAATCATTCACCCACGACAATCTCATCACGAATTTCCGGGTGTATGGCACCTCATTCCACGGATTGGTTGGCGGCTGGGGTGTGAGCAACATCGTCTTCGCGAACGGCTGGGGCGAGAACGTCGATATTGAACCGGATCACTCCTGCGGCGGAAAGTCCCTGGCATCAGCGTGTACTCAGAACATGCTGTACTCCAACATCAGCGGGACGATCCGGCGCTTCCAAACCACGGATCGCTCTGGAAACGAGGTCCCAGCCATCAGGTGGAACGTCGGCAGCGTGGACCGCTGTCCTGTCGACGCCTATACGGCCCAGAAGGAGGAACTGATCGGCATGACGGCGCCGCGGTATGGCGATGCGGCTGTCGCGACACGGTGATCCCGATCAGGGCGAGCGCCATGCCGATTCTTGGAGGTCACACGGCGAGGCGGCGGCCGCTTGCCGGATCGAACAGATGCAGCCGCTCGGGATCCGGCGCGACCGTCAGGCGATCGCCCGGGGCGACCCGCGAGGTGCCGTCGAGACGGATGGTGAGCGGTGCGCCGCCGCCGACGATCTGCCCGTGCACGACGGTGTCGGCGCCCAGGGCCTCGATCAGGGCGACCTCGACGTGCAGCCCGGGCGAGGTCGGGGCGGCGAGCGGCAGATGCTCGGGGCGAAGGCCGAGGGTCAGGCGCCGGTTGGCCTGCTCTCCGAGCGGGCGGGCGAGCGCCAGCCGATCGGCGCCGATCAGCAGCTCCCGGCCATCGGCGCTGACCGCGGCGTCGAGGAAGTTCATCGCCGGCGCGCCGATGAAGCTGGCGACGAACTCGCTCGCCGGTCGCTCGTAGACCTCGAGCGGGGTCCCGATCTGCTCGACGAGGCCGTTGTTCATGACCATCAGCTGGTCGCCAGGGTCATCGCCTCGACCTGATCATGGGTGACATAAATGCTCGTCGTGCCAAGGCGTTGCTGAAGCTGCTTGATCTCGATCCGCATCTGACCGCGGAGCTTCGCGTCGAGGTTCGAGAGCGGCTCGTCGAACAGGAACACGGCGGCTCGCGGACGATGGCCCGGCCCATCGCGACCCGCTGGCGCTGGCCGCCGGAGAGCTGCCGCGGCTTGCGCTCGAGGAACTCCGCAAGGCCCAGAATCCGCGCCGCTTCACCGACCCGCCGCTCGATCTCGGCCCTGGCCGTGCCCCGATTGCCCAGGCCATAGGCCATGTTGTCGTAGACGCTCATGTGCGGGTAGAGCGCGTAGTTCTGGAACACCATGGCGATGTTCCGGTCTTTGGGCTCGAGCTGGTTGACCACCCGCTCGCCGATCCGGACGGTGCCGGCGCTGACCTCCTCGAGCCCGGCGATCATGCGCAGGAGGGTCGACTTGCCGCAGCCCGAGGGCCCCAGCACGACGCGCAGCTCGCCGTCCGCGACCTAGGTCGAGACCCCCTTGATGACCTCGGTTCGTCCGAAGAGCTTGTGCACCGCGTCGAGGACGACTTCGGCCATGGCTCACGCTACCGGCTCATTTCTCGGTCTCGATCAGGCCCTTGACGAACCAGCGCTGCATGAGGATTACGACCACGACCGGCGGCAGCATGGCGAGCATCGAGACCGCCATGACGTAGTTCCAAAGGGGCTCGGCTTCAGCGGCGGTGACCATCCGCTGAATCCACATGACGATCGTGTACATGTGCTCGTCGGTCGTGATCAGCAGCGGCCAGAGGTACTGGTTCCAGCCGTAGATGAACAGGATCACGAACAGGGCGGCGAGATAGGTCCGCGACAGCGGCAGCAGGATGTCCCAGAAGAACTTGAGCGGCCCGGCGCCGTCGATGCGTGCCGCCTCGGTCAGCTCGTCCGACACGGTCAGGAAGAACTGGCGGAACAGGAAGGTCGCGGTCGCCGAGGCGATCAGCGGCACGGTGAGGCCCAGATAGCTGTTCAGCAGCCCGAGATCGGCCACGACCGCGAAGGTCGGCAGGATGCGCACCTCGACGGGCAGCATGAGCGTGAGGAAGATGGTCCAGAACGCCAGCGTCCGAAGCGGGAAACGGAAATAGACGATCGCGAAGGCGGAGAGGATCGAGATCGCGATCTTGCCGAGCGCGATGCCGAGCGCCATGACCAGCGAGTTGAGCAGCATCTCGCCGACCGGCCCGCTGCTCGAGCCGGCTACCCCCTGGCCGAGCACGCTCGCGTAGTTCGCCCACAGGTGATCGCCGGGCCAGACCGGGATCGGCGCCTTGAGCACGTTCTCGGTCGGCTCGGTCGAGGCGACGAAGGCGAGCCAGATCGGCAGCGCGACCACGAGGACGCCTGCGAGCAGCACCGCATGGGCAAAACCGTCAGCCCCGGCCGCCGCTCGATCATCGGACGCTCCTCCGCGCCCCGCCTCGCGCTCAGTCGCGAAAGCGGCTCTGGAACGCCTCGGTGGTATTGACGTGCGGGAATGGCTCGTCCGGCATCGCGAGGCCGAGGAAGCGGCAGAGCGGCTCCCAGCCGTCCCTGACTTCGTAGACCAGCAGGCGCTCCGGCGCCACGGTTTGCTTCACCTGCTCGACGTGGCGCCGGTACACGGCCTGCGCATGCTCGGGGCTCTCGATATTGCCGCCAAACCCATCTTCAACACCGCGATTCGAAAAGGATCGGATTATCAGACGCTTACAGGGCGCGCAGGCGGCCTTAGCACTACGGTTGTGAGGACTCGGCGACGGTGTTGGGGGTTTGGGGAGCGGCGTCGCGGA
>JBKPDM010000516.1:0-8827 GCA_046727895.1 Pseudomonadota bacterium
CCCGCGACCCGCTCGGACAGGGCTGACAGATAGCGGGCGAAGCAGGCCTCGAAGGCGCTGCGCTCCGCGCCGACCACCGAGGTCGGCGCTGGGAGCCAGCCGCGGGGATCGAGCAGGCGGAAGATCCGCGAGAAGGTGTCGTGGCTTGGAATCCCGCCCGGCAGCTCGAGGAAGCGGCGTAACAGCGCCACCTTGCTCCGCCCGAACAGCGCCATGTCGACGCAGCTCTCGGCCCCGCACAGCACCGCCGCCAGCGCGATCATCACGATCTCGTCGAGCTCGTGGCGCTGGGCGTTGCCGCGGCGCGGGTCCTCAAGCGCCGCAAAACACGCCCGAAACCCATCCATGCCGCCCTCCGCTGCAACCGGAACGGCACGACCAAAAGCAGCTTTCTACACAAAGAGAATCTACAAATTTCTTGTGCGATTCCCCTGGCCCGGAACCCTTGCCCATGCGGGCGAGGGTCGACCGAAGGGCAGGCGGCGGCGCGGGGAGGAATGCGGCGGTGTCCAGAGCGGACGGTCGTGGTCGCGGATGTCGACGACGGGCACCCCTGATGGCTCAGGCATTGATCTGGATCAACACCTCGCCGTCGTCGAAACGGCCGCGTCTGGAGCGCGCCCTGCGGGCAATTTCGAGCCGTTCGCCGCGACCGCCCCCTTGGGCAGGCTCGCGGTCGTGGCGGGCAGGTCGTCCGACCAACGCTCTCAGCAGGTGAGAAGCGTGGTTTAAGGGCCGATTAAACAATTGGTGATAATAGATAGCGTGGCGGTACTTGCGAGCTTGCGCCTTCCCGGATCCCGACCCCGCACCCCCAAGTGAGACACTGTCGTCGTATGGACGCTGCAGCAGTGATCGCAACCAGGACCTTCGATCGGGAGGAGGCGCTCCACCTGACAAGGATCTATGTCGCCGCCATCCGCGACAGCATCTTCCCGCTCCTCGAACGATTGGAGCAAGAATCCTACGCTTGGGCCAAGGATTTCGCCAGGCAGCAGCCGTCGCGCAAGATTGGTGATCAGGAATGGTCTGACAAAGTGATCCCACTGGCATGCCGCGATTATTTCAGCCGCGACTTCGATTTCCTGGAAATGGAATTCATCATTACCGCGATCACGGGTTTATTACATCTACTGGAAAAATTCATCAGAAATTTTTTGCGAGCAAAGATTGGCGAAGAATATGACGACGCTTGGCAATGGTGCGATCTTCTTGACAAATTAGCGGATTTGCACATCAATGTGGACACATTCGGCACCTATGCCGCACTTGCCAATATCCTGGCGTGTGACCGCGGTCAAGCGCTCGATCGATTGAAAGAAGAAATGCCCGATTTCTTCTACCAAAAATATCCGGTATTTGGCGCCACTGACGCCGGAGGCATCAAGATGTCGCCGGCGCTGTTCGACCGATTTGCCGATGAAGTCCTGAAATTTTGGAATGAAATTGTCTGCTGACGGGTAAGCCCACCGGATGCGCGGGATCGGGCCTGCGCATGGCCGATGGATGTTCGAACGGATACCGAGCACCACTCCAGCTAGCCGCCGGCGATGCGCGGAATGATGTGCACCTCGCTGCCGGGCGGGATCGGCTCGAGCCAGGCGTCCTGATAGATCTCGCCGTCGATCGCGACCGCCAGGCCCTCGCCGAGGTGCGGCTTCAGGGCCGGATAGCGCGCGCCGAGCAGGCCCAGCAGCTGGCGGATGTTGCCGGCGTCGAGCTCGAGCTCGCTCTCACCGCCCGTGAACTGGGTAAGGTTCCTGGTGAGCACGATCCGGGCCATTGGCCTCAGCCTCCCGCGCCGTTCGCCTCGTCGATCGCCTTCAGCACCTTGGGCGGCGACATCGGCAGTTCGGTGAAGCGGATCCCGGTCGCCTGCTCGATCGCGTTCGCGATCGCCGCCATGGGCGGCACGATCGGGGTCTCGCCGACGCCCCGAACGCCAAAGGGATGGCGCGGATTGGGCACCTCGACGATCACCGTGTCGATCATCGGCACGTCCGAAGCGACCGGCATCCGGTAGTCGAGGAAGCCGGGGTTCTGCAGGCGCCCGTCCGGCCCATAGATGTACTCCTCGTTCAGCGCCCAGCCGATCCCCTGCACCGCGCCGCCCTGGTACTGGCCCTCGACGTAGCTCGGATGGACCGCCCGGCCGGCGTCCTGCACCACCGTGTAGCGAAGGATCGTGACCCGCCCGGTCTCCTTGTCGACCTCGACGTCGACCAGATGGGTGCCGAAGCTCGGCCCGGCACCCTGGGCATTGACGTGCGCATGCCCGGCGATCGGCCCGCCGGTCTTCCCGGCCAGCTCGGCGATCTCGGCCAGCGACAGGGGCGCGAAATCGCCGACGTTGCTGCTCGCGGGCCGGGCGCAGCCGTCCTCCCACGTCACGGCCTCCTCCGGCACTTCCCAGATCCTGGCGACGCGCGCGCACGCCTCCTTGATCAGGGCGTCCGCCGCCAGCTTGACCGCGACGCCGTTCGAGAAGGTCGCGCGCGAGCCGCCGGTCAGGAAGGTGTAGCCGAGAGCACTGGTGTCGCCGATGATCGGGCGTACCTTGTCGTAGTCGACCCCCAGAGCCTCGGCCGCCATCAGGCAGATCGAGGCGCGCGAGCCGCCGATGTCGGGCGTGCCCGCGACCAGGCTCACCGTGCCGTCCTCGTTGAGGTTCAAGGAGACGGAGGTGTCGCCGCCGATGTTGAACCAGAAGCCGGAGGCCACGCCACGGCCCTGGTTCGGCCCGAGTGGTGCCCGGTAGTGCTCGTGCGCCTTGGCCGCCTCGAGGGTGGCGATCAGCCCGATCGGTCCGAACTTCGGGCCGTAGGCGGCGCGGGTGCCCTCCCTGGCGGCGTTCTTGAGGCGCAGCTCGATCGGGTCGATGCCGAGCTTCTTGGCCAGCTCGTCGATCACGCACTCGACCGCGAACTCGGAGATCGGCGCGCCCGGCGCCCGATAGGCCGCGACCTTCGGCCGGTTGCTCACCACGTCGTAGCCGACCACCTTGACATTGGCGAGATCGTAGGGGGCGAAGGCCGCCATGCAGCCCGGCTGGATCGGCCCGCCCGGGAAGGCGCCGGCCTGGTACTTCAGCACCGCCTCGGCGGCGGTGATCCGGCCATCCCTGGTCGCGCCGATCTTGACCCAGACGTTGGCGCCCGAGGTCGGTCCGGTGGCGCGGAACACCTCCTCGCGCGTCATCGCCATCTTCACCGGGTGGTGCGCCTTGCGCGAGAGCGCCATCGCCACCGGCTCGAGATAGACGACCGTCTTGCCGCCGAAGCCGCCGCCGATCTCCGAGGCGCTGACGCGGATCTTGGAGACGTCCATGCCGAGCAGCCTGGCGCAGTGGGAGCGCACCAGGAAGTGCCCCTGGGTGGTGCACCAGAGCTCGGCCTGGCCGTCCTCGGAGACGCTCGCGACGCAGGCGTGCGGCTCGATGTAACCCTGGTGCACCGCCTTGGTGTCGAACTCGCGCTCGATGACCAGCTCGGCCTGGCGGAAGCCGGCCTCGATATCGCCGATGGCGAACTCGACCCGCGTGGCCACGTTCGAGGGCTTGTCGGGAGGCGGCTCGACCCCCGAGGTAAACAGGTCGTCGTGCAGCAGCGGCGCGTCCTCGCGCATCGCCTCGACCACATCGATCACGTGCGGCAGCGGCTCGTATTCGACCTCGATCAGCTTGAGTGCCTGCCCGGCAATCGATGCGCTGGTCGCCGCGACGGCAGCCACCGGATGGCCCTCGTAGAGCACCTTCTCGCGCGCCATGATGCCGCGCACCATGTCGCGATAGTTGACCATCATCTCGCCCGCGGGCACGAGCTCCGAGGCCAGGTCGTGGAAGTCGTCACGCGTGACCACGGCCTTGACGCCGGGCAGCGCCTCGGCCTTTGCGGTGTCGATCGACTTGATCCGGGCATGCGGATATGGGCTGCGCAGCATCTTGCCGACCAGCATGCCGGGCAGAAACAGATCGGCGCCGAATTTGGCGCGTCCGGTGACCTTGTCGACGCCGTCCGGGCGGAGCGGACGCTTGCCGATCCACTTCAGCTCATGAGGGCTTCCTGGGGCCGGGGCCGGGGTCTCGGTCTTCAGCATAGTTGCCATGGTCAGCTTCCTCTCATCTCGGTGGCGGCATCGAGCACGGCGCGCACGATCTTGTCGTAGCCCGTGCAGCGGCAGAGATTGCCGGCCAGCCAGTAGCGCACCTCGGTCTCGCTCGGGTCCGGGTTCCTCTCCAGCAGGGCCTTGGCGGCGACCAGGAAACCCGGTGTGCAGATGCCACACTGCAACGCCGCATGCTCGAGGAACTTCTGCTGCAGCGGATGCAGATCTTCGCCCTCGGCCATGCCTTCGATGGTCTCGATGGCGCGGCCCTCGGCCTCGGCGCCGAGCACCAGGCAGGCGCAGACCAGGCGACCGTCGAGCATCACGCTGCACGCGCCGCAGTCGCCCGAGGCGCAGCCCTCCTTGCTGCCGGTCAGCTCGAGCTCGTCGCGCAGCACGTCGAGCAGGGTCTGCTCGGGATCGCACAGGAACTCGATCGCGTCGCCGTTGATGGTGGTGGTGACGTGAACCTTGGCCATCAGTTCGCCCTCGCACGCTCGAGCGCAATCTCGGCCGCGCGGCGCGCCAGCACGCCCGCGACCTTGATCCGATATTCCCTGGTGCCGCGTTTGTCGTCGATCGGCCGGCATGCGGCCGACGCAGCCGCGGCCAGCTGCCCGAGCGCGGCGCCGTCGACCGGCGTGCCGACCAGCGCCGCGGCACCCTCAGGCACGAGCAAAGGTCGCGCCGCGACCGCGCCTAGCGCGAGGCGCGCCGCCCGGCAGATGCCGGCATCGTCCAGGGTGAGGCTGACGCCGGCGCCGACCACCGCGATGTCCATCTCGGTGCGCGGGATGAAGCGCAGATAGGCATCGCCCGAGTGCGGCGGGCGCGCCGGCAGAAGGACGGAGGTCACGACCTCGCCCTTGGCGAGCGAGGTCTGGCCGGGGCCCGTGCAGATCGCCTCGACCGGGACCTCGCGCCGGCCGCCCGGACCGGCGATGCTCACGATCGCCCCGGCGGCGATCATCGCCGGCACGCTGTCGGCGGCGGGCGAGGCGTTGCAGAGATTGCCGACCATGGTGGCGCGACCCTGGATCTGGGTCGAGCCGATCAGCTCGACCGCCTCGACCACGCCCGGCCAGAGCCGTCGCACCTCGGGATGCTCGCCGAGCTCGGCGCCGGAGACGGCCGCGCCGATGGCAAAGCCGCCGTTCTCGGCGCTGATCCGGTGCATCTCCGGGATCCGCTTTACGTCGACCACGAGCTCGGGCTCGATCAGGCCGGAGCGCAGCTGCACCAAAAGGTCGGTGCCACCCGCGAGCACGCGCGCCTCGCCGCTCGCGCCGGCGAGGAGGCTCACCGCCGCATCGAGAGTCTCCGGGGCCTGGTAACGCATGTCGCCGATGCCACTCCCTTGGCCTGCTGTTGTTGTCGGCGCCGATCAGCCGCGCCGGCAACCTAGCCCGGGCGGCGCTCCAGCCTCAAGAGGCTTGCGGCGCCGGGCAACGGGTATGTCGAGCGGGACAGCTTCGCGCCGCGTCGCATTCACTTGAGCGCGGGGTCATGGCTGGCCTGAGCCACCGCGGTCTGGTTCTGCGTCGTGGCGATCCGCCGCAGCCCAGCGGGACACGGCGCTCCGTGGCACCGCCGTTCGCCGAGCATTAACCGGACGTTAACGATTGCCTGTCAATGCTTTCTTCGGATGGTCCATGCGACCGTGGGAATCCGCGCCGCCGCAGGTTTGTCCGGGCGGATAGACTCCCAGGATCGCATGGACCATCCGAGCACGGAGAGGCTAAAGGGAGGTACTTGACGAAAGGTTGACAGCCCGTCGACAGAATCTGCGATGCCGAACTCGAGCACCATAAGTTGCGGTCGCCGTGCGCGAGCGAGTCCAATATTTGGTGGCATCGTTTGCCAGAGCCGACTCGATCAACGGGCGGTTAAAGTCGACAACATGAGGCTCGCCGCAGTAGTGCAATCCCCCGGCCGGTCCCGGGCGGCGTCCGGGCTTGACCCCGGCCAAATCTGCTGTGTGCGCCGCGGTGCCGCGGCGGCGGGAGGCCCGCTTCATCGCGGAATCCGCTTTAGCGCGATCCCACTGATGCGCTGGCGTCTCCTGGCGGATCGTGATGTCATGGTCGGACGAGGGAAACCGTGGCGCGCGCCGTCACGGACAACGAGCGTCGAGCCCACGATCCGGCCATGCCACGCGCCCTGAAGCTGCTGCTCGCGGACCGCCCTGCCCTGTTCGGCATCGTCGTCATCACGGCGATGACGCTCGCCGCACTGTTCGCGCCCCGCCTCGCGCCCTATCCGCCCGACGAGCAGTTCTTCGACGGCCTGACGCTCGAGGGGGCGCCGCTGCCGCCCGACGGGCGCTTCTGGCTGGGCACCGACCTCCTCGGGCGCGATCTGCTCTCGCGCCTGATCTATGGGGCGCGCACCTCCCTGATCATCGGCATCGCCGCCAATGGCATCGCCGTCCTGACCGGCACCCTGCTCGGCGTCACGGCCGGCTATCTGGGCGGCTGGATCGGTGCCCTGATCATGCGCTTCACCGATCTCATGATGGCCTTCCCGGCGCTGCTCCTGGCGATCGCGCTCGCCGCGATCTTCAGCCCCTCGCTCTGGATCGTGGCGCTGGTGATCGCCATGGTGAACTGGGTCCAGGTGGCGCGCGTGGTCTACACCCAGACCCGCGGCCTCGTGGAGAAGGAATACATCGAGGCCTGCCGGGCGCTCGGCGCGAGTGCCTGGCGCATCCTCGCTCGCCACATCGTCCCGCACTTGGTGCCGACCATGCTGGTCTGGGGCACGCTCGGCATCGCCACCACCGTGCTGCTCGAGGCGACGCTCTCGTTCCTCGGCGTCGGCGTGCGCCCGCCGACGCCGTCCTGGGGCAACATCATCTTCGAGAATCAGACCTACTTCGCGACCGCGCCCTGGCTGGTGTTCTTCCCGGGCATCGCGATCCTGCTGCTGGCGCTCGCCTTCAACCTGGTCGGCGACGCGCTCAACGACGCGCTCGACCCGACCCAGCGGGGCCGGTCCTGATGCTCGCCTACCTCGCCAAGCGCCTCGGCCAGGCGATCTTCATCCTGATCGGCATCACGCTGGTCACCTACGTCCTCCTGTTCCTCGTGCCGGCCGATCCGGTCCGCCAGATCGCCGGGCGGAGCGCCACGCCCGAGACGGTCGAGAGCATCCGCCACCAGCTCGGACTCGATCTGCCGCTCTGGCAGCAGTATCTGCGGTACCTCGGCCACCTCGCGCAGGGCGACCTCGGCCGCTCTTACATTCAGAAGACCGAGGTCAGCACCCTGATCCGCTCGCGACTGCCGGCGACTCTGCAGCTGATGGCCGGCGCGATCGCGGTCGAGCTGATGATCGGACTGTCGGCGGGGATCTTCGCCGCGACCCGGCGGGGCCGTGCCATCGACCGGCTGGTCATGGTGCTCTCCTTCGCCGCCGTCTCGGCGCCGCAGTTCGTGGTCGGCATCCTGCTGCTCTACGTGTTCGCGGTGCAGCTCGGCTGGTTCCCGATCGGCGGCTACGGCGGCTTCGCGCATCTGGTCCTGCCGGCGGTCACGCTCGGCATCCTGGGCGGCGGCTGGTACGCGCGCATGACGCGCTCCTCGATGATCGACGTGCTGCGCCAGGACTACATCCAGACCGCGCGCGCCAAGGGGGCGGGCGAGCGGCGGGTGGTGTTCGTCCACGCGCTGAGGAACGCCGCGCTGCCCGTGGTCGCCATGGTCGGCCTCGACATCGGCATCTTCATGAGCGGTGCGGTGGTGGTCGAATCGGTCTACGGCTGGCCCGGGATCGGCCAGCTCGCCTGGCAGGCGATCCAGCGGGTCGACATCCCGATCATCATCGGCGTCACCCAGGTCGCCGCGGTCGCGATCGTGATCGGCAACCTGCTCGCCGACATCGCCGCCCCGTTCATCGACCCGCGGATCAAGCTGCGCTGAGGCCCTGGCGACTGCTGCGCTCTGGCAATGGAACACGCGCATCCCTATGCCTTCGAGCCGAAAGAATCGAGCGGTGTGCTGCTACAATTCATCGACGTTCCCGAGGCCCACACCGCCGGCGCGAGCGAAGCCGCCGCTGGCGAGCGGGGCCTCGACTGCCTGATCGCGGCGCTCGCCGGCTGACCCCTTGCCGATTAAGCACCTTTTTTCCCACCCGGCAGCGCTCCTCTTCATGGCCGATCCTCTCACGAAACAGCCGTGGTCATGATCCGCATGAGACCGGCTACGCGATCGATCTCGGCATCGTCTCGTGTGGCGACCCACTTCGCGAATGCATTGCCGACGGCGATGATGATTTCGGAACCCTGCGCGTCGGCGGTCAGACGGTTGAACTCCGCGCCCACCTCACCGAGCATCCCGACGACACTCGCACGTCGCCTACCGAACACCTTGAGGGCAGCCCCCACCGTACAAATCTCAAATCTCGCTCCAATGATCTGGCTCAGGTAGTCGCAGGCGACGAAGGCTACGATGAGAACGACGAACTCTTGTTTGTCATCCAGATCCTTCAGGTCCCAACCGACCTTCTTGATCGCTCGCTTCACCAGCAACGCAGCTGCAGTCGATACGAGATGATCGGGCTCAATGCTATCTCGCACCGTCAGCCCCAAATCTGTCGCGATGCTACTCAATTGCTGTGTAGCAGCGACTGTCTGTTTTCTCTTGTGCGTTATACAAGACCGGACAATCAGTTCCTCAGCCGCGATCTGTCTGGTGACGCTTTGCGCCTCGTTATAGCCCCT
>JBKPDM010000517.1:0-7777 GCA_046727895.1 Pseudomonadota bacterium
GCGGCGCGCCGCTGCCCAGCTTGACTCGCCTTGGGCCGCACGATTTGGTTGCTCGATCCGCCGGACATACGGGGAGGCGGCGATGACCAAGGTTGGGCTTGGCAGTGAGCGCGAAACGTCGCGCCCGCGCGCCGTCGTCCTGGGTGTGGACCATCCGCGCGGCTTGGCCGTCGTCCGCTCGCTGGCGCGGGCCGGAGTTCCCGTCGTCGCGATCGATCACCTGCCGAAGCCGCCGGCAACGCATTCCCGCTATCTCGGGCGATGCCTGCAGGTCGGCGCCGATCCGGCGGATCAGCTCGCTGCCCTGGACCACCTGGGCGAGGAGGGCGGCGGCGTCCTGATCGCGACCAACGACCACTACCTGGTCCTGGTGGCGCAGAACTACGACCGCCTGGCGCGCCACTTCGTCCTCACGACGCCGCGTTGGGAAATCCT
This sequence comes from Pseudomonadota bacterium, assembly GCA_046727895.1. GTDB lineage: Bacteria > Pseudomonadota > Alphaproteobacteria > Geminicoccales > Geminicoccaceae > DATAOG01. Next base: position 436 of record JBKPDM010000517.1, read on the forward strand.
GGAAGCGCTCATGGCCAGATCGCAGGCCTATGAGATCGCGCGCCGGCCAAAGGTTGCGGTCCCGGTCTCCTTCGAGCTGGGCGACGCCCTGGAGATGCGCAAGGTGGTCGCCGGGCTGGATCTGGTCAGGCGGCACTACCTGCTCAAGACCCGGGTCGACCGCGGCCATCCGGCCGACCTCGAGACCAGGCGGTTCACCAAGGTTGCCGGTCCGGACGCCGGGGCGATCGAAAGGAGCTGCCTCGAGATCTTCGGCCGTGCGGGCCGAGTTCCCGACGATCGAGGAGGTCGTACCGGCGGAGGCCGACCGATGCATCGGGGTTGCGATGGTGGTGGCTCATGCTCACGAACCGGTGCTCTCCTACTGCGTCCGGCGGCTCAAGCTGTTCACCTATTCGCGGGGTGGCGGCTTCGTGCACCCCTACGAGCTCGGCGCCAACGTCTATTGTGAAAGCGTTCACGATGCCGAGGCAAGGAAGGCCGCTTGGTGGTTCGTGAAAGAGGCCCGCTACACGGGGCCCATTACGGTCGAGTTCCGGCGCAGCTCGATCGATGACCGTCTCACTTTCATCAAGGCCGATCCGCGGGTGGTGCGCGCGACCGCCCTGGGGGCGGCGCTCGGGCTCGATGTGCCAAGAGCGGTGTACCGGCTCGCGCTCGGACAGGCGGTCGCGTATCCCGACAGCTACCCTGAGCACTGCGCATGGATCTGGCTGGCGCGGTACCTGCGGACCCTCTGGCGCAATCGTGGCAACCGGGCCGTCGGGCGCGAACTCGTCAGCCTCGCGCGGAACTTGCGCAACATCAAAGTGGACGCCTATCTCGACCGGCGGGATCCGATGCCATTCGTCATGGGGCTGGCGCACTCGAGCTCGAGCAAGATCGGCCGCCAGGCGAGGACCCTGATTTGGCTGCTCGCGACTGCCGGCGACGAACGCGCCTTGAGGGTGCATGGTGCTCGCGTAAGAGGACTAGGGAGCTCGGTATGACCACCGCACACCGAAGCGGGCGGCATTTCCTACAGATCCCGGGGCCGACGAACGTTCCGGATCGAATCCTGCGCGCCATCGACCGGCCGACCATCGACCATCGGGGGCCGGACTTCGCCCGGCTCGCTGGGGAGATCCTGGAGGGGCTGAAGCCGGTCTTCAAGACTGCCGGACCGGTGGTCGTCTATCCCGCCTCCGGAACCGGCGCCTGGGAGGCGGCGCTGGTCAACAGCCTGTCGCCGGGCGACGGTGTGCTGATGGCCGAGACCGGGCATTTCGCGAGCTTGTGGTGCGAGATGGCGCGCCGCCTCGGGCTGGAGGTCGAGCTCCTGCCGGGCGACTGGCGCCACGGCGTCGATCCCGAGCGGGTCGAGGCGGCGCTCGCCGAGGATCGAAGCCGCCAGATCAAGGCCGTCTGCATCGTGCACAACGAGACCTCGACCGGCGTCACCTCGCGCGTCGCCGACGTGCGCCGCGCGATCGACCGGGCCAACCATCCGGCTCTGCTCATGGTCGACACGATCTCTTCCCTCGCTTCGATCGACTATCGCCACGACGAGTGGGGCGTCGACGTCACGGTTGCCGGCTCGCAAAAGGGCCTGATGCTGCCGCCCGGCCTCAGCTTCAACGCGCTCAGTGCCAAGGCGCTGACTGCGGCCAGGACCGCGCGGCTGCCCAAGTCCTATTGGGACTGGGGGCCGATGCTGGCCGCCAATGCCAAACGCGTGTTCCCCTACACGCCCGCCACGAATCTGCTCTTTGGCCTGCGCGAAGCGCTCCGCATGCTGCAGGAGGAAGGGCTCGAGCAGGTGTTCGCCCGGCACGCCCGGCACGCCGAGGCGACCCGCCGGGCGGTTGCGGCCTGGGGGCTCGAGCTGCTCTGTCAGGACCCGCGCGAGTATTCGAGCTCGTTGACCGCGGCGCTGATGCCGGACGGCGAGGACGCCGATGCATTACGCGGGCTGATACTCGAGCGCTTCGATCTCTCGCTCGGCAACGGCCTCGGCCGGCTCGCCGGGCGGGTGTTCCGGATCGGCCACCTCGGCGACTTCAACGATCTCATGCTCGCCGGCACGCTTGCCGGCATCGAGATGGGCCTCGCCCTGTTCGGCCATCCGCTCGAGCGGAGCGGGGTCGCAGCGGCGCTTGCCTGTCTCGCCGGACACCAGGAGGAGCGACGGGCCAGCCGGGTGAGCGCGGCCTGAACCCTTCTGCAGCCGCACAATCCATGACCCCGAAGAGTGCCGCAAGGTTACTCGATGCGCTGGCGGCGCGCCGCGGGCTGATCTGCGCGGTCGGGGCTGGTGGGAAGAAGTCGACCCTGCAGCGCCTGGCCGAGGCGCACCTTGCCGCCGGCACGGCGCGCACCGGCTTCACCTGCACGGTGATGATGGCGCCGCCGCCTGCGAATCTTGGTGCGACCCCGCTGATCGCCGAGCCGGATGAACTGGCGGAGCAAGTTCCGGGCGCGGCGACGCGACATCGTCTGGTCCTTTATGCGCAGCCATCGCGCAAGGCTGGCCGGCTCGGTGGCCTGCCGCCCGAGCTGATTGCCCGGCTCCACAGGCGCGGCGGCTTCATCGCGACGCTGGTCAAGGCCGACGGCGCCCGGATGCGGATGATCAAGGCACCGTTCGACGATGAGCCGGTCCTGCCGCCCGGCGTGACCACCGTGCTGCCCGTGGTCTCGGCCAGGGCCCTCGGTCAACCATTGAGCGAAGCGATCGCCCATCGGCTCGAGCGCGTGGCCGAGGTGACCGGCGCTGCGACCGGCGAGCGCCTGTCCGCAATCCATCTGGCCCGTCTCCTGGCGAGCGATCGAGGGGCCTTGCACGGGGTGGGCGATGCGCTCGTGGTGCCGGTCATCAACATGGTCGATGACGAGGAACACCTCGCCGCGGCCCGTGAGGTGGCTCGCCGGGCCCTCGTCGCCACCGACCGCTTCGATCGGGTGGTGCTCGCTCAGATGACCGCCGCCGAGCCCTTGGTGGAAGTCGTCGAGAGTTAGGGGCTGCGGTGTAAGCAGTGGTTGCATTTCGTTTCGACCTGTAGTCGAATAGCGGAGAACAAACCTCTATCGGTCCCGCCGTGCCGTTTGATCCAAGACGTCACCTCGCGTTGGTCGGCCCCAGCCAAACTCCGCCGAACGCCGCGCGGCGCTTTCTGCAATGCACCCTGCCGGACAGCTGGCGGTTCGCCCATCAGATGGCGGCCGATCTGGTGCGTCAGCTGGAATATCTGGCCTGGGCCGGGCGGGTCGACACGCTCGACACCTATTTCCTCCGCCAGGCCGAGGCGATGTTGCAGCCCAAGGGCCTGACCGATCTGGTCAGCGGACAGGTTGGCAGCGCCAGAAGCGATCTCGCCCCACGTCAACTCGAAGAGCGGACCGTGCGCTTCGCCACCTGGAGCCGTGCGATCGTCACCGCCGTCCTGCTCGATCTTCCCGACCGGCTCGAGGTCTCCAACGCCCACCAGGCGCTAAGCTATCTCCTCGCCAAAGACCTCCGCTACGCCAAGGCTGCGGCGCAGTGGACCGCCGATCATGGCATGGAGCCGGTCGAGGGGGCGCTGCGCGAGTTGCCGGGCTACGCTCTGGTGCTCCTCGCGGCCAGCCCCAATGACACGGTTGAACGGTTCATGGCCCGCGACGCCTTCTGGGCGGCGGTCATGAAGCGGACCTGACCGGCCGATCCATTTTCGCCACGCCCGACGTTGTCGCCGGTCCGCCGAGGCGATAAGACGGACGGGTTCGCAGCGACCGGGCCCCGTCGCCTCGCGCAGGGCCCGGCAACAGCCCAGAGCGGGAGGGCCACAAGAGGAGGCCCAAGAGGGAGGCAAGCGTGGCCAACGCGCGTCATGTCCTGGCGATCGACCAGGGCACCACCAGCACCCGGGCGATCGTGTTCGATCCGAATGGTCGGCCGAGCGTGTCCAGCCAGCGCGAGTTCGAGCAGCACTATCCGAGGGCCGGCTGGGTCGAGCATGACCCAGAGACGATCTGGCGCGATGTGCTCGCAGTCAGTCATGATGCGCTCGCCCGGGCCGGCCTCGGCGTGAGCGAGATCGCGGCGATCGGAATCACCAATCAGCGCGAGACCGTGGTCCTGTGGGAACGGGCGAGCGGCAAGCCGGTGCATCGGGCGATCGTCTGGCAGGACCGGCGCACCGCGGTGCGCTGCCGGCAGCTGCAGGAGGCTGGTCACGACGGCCTGGTCCAGGAGCGGACCGGGCTGGTGATCGATCCGTATTTCTCGGCGACCAAGCTTGCCTGGCTTCTCGACGAGGTGGACGGCGCGCGCGCTGCTGCCGAGCGCGGTGAGCTGGCCTTCGGCACGATCGACAGCTTCCTGCTCTGGCATCTGACCGGCGGCCGCGTGCACGCGACCGATGCGACCAACGCTTCCCGCACCATGCTCTACAACATTCACCAGCAGGATTGGGACGATGACCTCCTCGGCCTGCTCGCCATCCCGCGCGCGGTGCTACCGGAGGTCAGGGACTCCAGCACCCTGTTCGGGACCACGCCGAGTGCGCTGTTCGGGGCACCCCTGCCCGTGACCGGGATCGCCGGCGACCAGCAGGCGGCGACCATCGGTCAGGCCTGCTTCGCGCCTGGGATGTTGAAGAGCACCTACGGGACCGGCTGCTTCGCGCTGCTCAACACCGGCGAGGTGGCGGTGACGTCCAAGAACCGGCTGCTGACCACCATCGCCTACCGGCTCGGCGGCCGGACCACCTACGCGATCGAAGGCAGCATCTTCGTCGCCGGTGCTGCGGTGCAGTGGCTGCGCGACGGTCTGAAGCTGATCGATCATGCCGGCGAGAGCGAGCCGTTGGCGGCCGGTATCTACGACACTGGCGGTGTCTACCTCGTGCCGGCGTTCGTCGGGCTTGGCGCCCCCTATTGGGATCCCGATGCGCGCGGGGCCATTTTCGGCCTGACCCGCGCGACCGGCATCCCCCAGATCGTACGCGCCGCGCTCGAGTCGGTCGGCTATCAGACCCGCGACTTGATGGCCGCGATGAGCGCCGACCTCGGCGCCCGCTACGGCGCCGGCGATGGGCAGGCCGGGGCGAGTGCGGTGCGTGTCGATGGCGGCATGGTCGCCAATGACTGGTTCTGTCAGTTCCTGGCCGACATCCTGGATCTGCCGGTCGAGCGGCCCGCGGTCACCGAGACGACCGCCCTGGGGGCGGCTTATCTCGCCGGGCTCGAGGTCGGGCTCTATCCATCGCTCGAGGCCGTCGCCCGGACCTGGCGGTGCGAGCGGCGCTTCGAGCCCGAGATGAGCGAGACCGAGCGCCAGCGCCTCTACCACGGCTGGCGCGATGCCATCCGCCGGACCCGTGCCACGACCTGACCCACCGGCGCGAACTGACCGCGACCCTCGAGGTCGGCAGCTGAGGAGCCCATTTCATGCTCGCCTTCACGACCCGTCCCGAGATCCTTGGCACGTTCGGCGTCGTCACCTCGACCCACTGGCTCGCGAGTGCCACCGGCATGGCGGTCCTCGAGAAGGGCGGCAACGCCTTCGATGCCGCAGTGGCGACCGGCTTCGCCTTGCAGGTGGTCGAGCCGCATATGAACGGCCCTGGCGGCGATCTGCCGGTCATTCTGTACAACGCCAAACGGGACGAGGTGCAGGTAATCTGCGGCCAGGGAGTCGTCCCGGCGGCGGCGACCATCGACGCCTACCGCAAGCTCGGGCTCGATCTCGTGCCGGGGACCGGCCTGCTCGCCGCGGTGGTTCCTGGCGCGTTCGACGCCTGGCTGCTGCTGTTGCGCGAACACGGCACGCTGCGCCTGCGCGACGTGCTCACGCCGGCGATCGACTTCGCCGGTCAGGGGTACCCACTGGTGCCGATGATCAGCGCCACGATCGAGCAGGTCGCGGAACTGTTCAGGGCCGAATGGCCGACCTCGGCTGAGGTCTATCTGCCGGGCGGTGACGTGCCGGTGCCGGGCCGCCTGTTCCGCAACCGCGCGCTGGCCGCCACCTACACCCGCGTGATCGAGGTGGCGGAGAGCGTGGGCGGCGATCGCGAGGCGCAGATCGAAGCGGCGCGAAGCGCCTGGTACCGGGGCTTCGTCGCCGAGGCGATCGAGCGCTTCTGCCGCGAGCAGACCCTGATGGACACCTCGGGTCGCCGGCACCGGGGCCTCCTCGCCGCCGACGATCTGGCGCGCTGGCAGGCGACGATCGAAGAGCCGCTTCGCTACGACTACCATGGCCACACCCTCCTGAAGGCGGGGCCCTGGAGCCAGGCGCCGGTGGCGCTGCAGCAGCTGGCGCTGCTGAAGGGCTTCGACTTTTCCGGCCTGGCACCCGACAGCGCGGAGTTCGTGCACACCGTGGTCGAGTGCGCCAAGCTCGCCTTCGCCGATCGCGAGGCCTTCTATGGCGATCCCGACTTCGTCGACGTGCCGATCGAGGCGCTGCTCTCGGACGCTTACAACGACGCGCGCCGGCGGCTCGTCGGCGAGCGGGCATCGCTCGAGCTGCGCCCCGGCCAGATCGAGGGCTACGGCGGCGCGGTCCCGATGCGGCCCTACACCATCGAGGCGGACATCGCCCACGCCGGCGCCCATGGCGGGGTCGGCGAGCCGACGGTGGCGCCGGCCGGGGAGCCGCCGATCGTCGGTCGCGGCGACACCTGTCATCTCGACGTCATCGACCGCCACGGCAACATGGTCGCGGCGACGCCCTCGGGCGGCTGGCTCCAGAGCTCGCCCGTGATTCCCGAGCTTGGCTTCTGCCTTGGCACGCGCGCCCAGATGTTCTGGCTCGAGGCGGGCCGGCCCGCGAGCCTCGCTCCGGGCAAGCGGCCGCGCACCACGCTCTCGCCTTCGCTCGCCTTGCGCGGCGGCGAGCCCTATCTCGCCTTCGGTACGCCGGGCGGCGATCAGCAGGATCAATGGGCGCTGTACGTCTTCCTGCGGCACGTCCATTTCGGCATGAACCTGCAGGAAGCGATCGACGCCCCCGCCTTCCATACCGAGCACGCGCCGAGCTCATTCTATCCACGCGAGGCGCGCCCGGGCCACCTCGCCCTGGAAGGTCGTTTCCCCAAGGCCACGATCGACGAGCTGCAACGGCGCGGTCATCAGGTCGAGTTGCGTGACGACTGGTCGCTCGGACGGGTCACGGCGGCAGCCAGGGATGGCGAGATACTCAAGGCGGCGGCCAATCCGCGCCTGATGCAGAGCTACGCGATCGGTCGCTAGGGCTGATCGGCGCGCAGGCGGGGCCGGCCGGCGCGCGTCGGGGCCTGATCTCCGCTGCGGTTCGCGAACCTCGACCGCCGCCGCGCTCGGCGGTACCCTCAGCGCGCTGTGGCGGATGGCAACA
>JBKPDM010000518.1:0-4158 GCA_046727895.1 Pseudomonadota bacterium
GTACGCTGATCACCAAGGACGGCAAGGTCGTGCATCTGGCCTTGACCCAGAACCAAGCGGCCTGAACGCCACGTCGGGGCAACAACCATGCCAGAGATCGATCCCACCGTCTTCAACCTGATCGTATTCGTACTTGCGATCTTCGTCGGCTACTACGTTGTCTGGAGCGTGACGCCGGCGCTGCATACGCCATTGATGTCCGTTACCAACGCGATCTCGAGCGTGATCGTGGTCGGCGCGCTGATCGCGGCCGGGGCGGGCGGGCTCAGCTTCTCCACCGTGGTCGGCTTCCTCGCCGTCGTGCTCGCCGCGGTCAACATCTTCGGCGGCTTCACGGTCACCCAGCGCATGCTCCAGATGTTCAGGCGGCGCGGCTGAGGAGACCGACATGAGCGCCAATCTGGTCGCGCTGGGCTATCTGGTCGCCGCGGTCTGCTTCATCCTGGCGCTGCGCGGCCTGTCGTCGCCGACTACGGCGCGGCGCGGCAACCTGATCGGCATCGCCGGCATGGCGATCGCGATCCTGTTCACCCTGTTCCATTTGCCGAACGCCGGCGTCGGCAGCTATCTCGTTCTGCTCCTCGGCCTCGCGATCGGCGGCGGCATCGGCGTGGTGATCGCGCGCCAGATCAAGATGACCGCGATGCCGCAGCTGGTCGCGGCCTTCCACAGCCTGGTCGGCATGGCGGCGGTGTTCGTCGCCGCGGCGGCGCTCACCAATCCCGCCGAGTTCGGCATTACCGATCCGAGCGGGGCGATCAAGGGGGCGAGCCGGCTCGAGATGGGACTCGGCGTGATCATCGGCGCCATCACCTTCTCGGGCTCGGTGATCGCCTTCGCCAAGCTCCAGGCGCTGATGCGCAGCGCCCCGATCCTGCTGCCCGCGCGCCATCTGATCAACGGCGCAATCGGCGTCGCGATCGTGGTTCTCCTGATCCTGTTCATAGCGAGCGCGAGCCACATCGCCTTCTGGTTGATGACCCTGCTGGCCTTCGCGATCGGCTTCCTTCTGATCATCCCGATCGGCGGCGCCGACATGCCGGTCGTGATCTCGATGCTGAACTCCTACTCGGGCTGGGCGGCGGCCGGCATCGGCTTCACCCTGCACAACCCGATGCTGATCATCACCGGCGCGCTGGTCGGCTCCTCGGGCGCCATCCTCTCCTACATCATGTGCCACGCCATGAACCGCTCGTTCATCAGCGTGATCCTCGGCGGTTTCGGCGAGACCGGCGCCGCGGCTGTGGATACCGGCGACAAGGTGGTCAAGCCCGGCTCGGCAGAGGATGCCGCCTTCATCATGAAGAACGCCCGCTCGGTGATCATCGTACCGGGCTACGGCATGGCGGTCGCCCAGGCCCAGCACGCGGTGCACGAGCTGATGAACACGCTGACCCACGAGGGCGTCGACGTGAAGTTCGCAATCCATCCGGTCGCCGGGCGCATGCCCGGCCACATGAACGTCCTGCTCGCCGAGGCGAACGTGCCCTACGACGTCGTGTTCGAGATGGACGAGATCAACAACGACTTTCAGAGCACCGACGTCGCCTATGTGATCGGGGCGAACGACATCACCAACCCGGCCGCCAAGGACGACCCGTCCTCGCCGATCTACGGCATGCCGGTGCTCGACGTCGACCGGGCCAAGGCGGTGTTCTTCGTCAAGCGTTCCATGGCACCCGGCTACGCCGGCATCGACAACACCCTGTTCTACAAGGGCAATACCATGATGTTGTTCGGCGACGCCAAGAAGATGACCGAGGAGATCGTCCGCGCGATCGAATGAACGTGGGCGAGCCGGACTTTCGCCGCCGCCACTGTTCCGCTGCGACTAATAGTCGGTCGAACATTACATTGAGATGACTTAAGAATGAACCATGATTAATTTGATCGCTCGGGACGAGCATCTTATATGCCAGCCGCCAACCTTGGAAGCTTTACGTCGAGCGTCGCGGCGACATGGCGAGATCCGGCAAAACCCGGACCGGTTCACCCGGCAGGGCTCAGGTCGTCGACGACCCGATCAGCTGGTCGGAGGAACGCGTCGCGGCCTACGAGGCCGCCAGGCGCGACATCGAGCGCCTGCAGCCCGGTCAGGCGATCGTCTACCACAAAGGCTATCTCGCCATCGACGCCGCGCGTGACGCCGCGGTTGCCGGCCGGGCCGCCGCTTTCCTCGAGGCCGGGACGGAACTCGGCGAAGGGGTTCTCGGCCAACGGTGGATCCGGCCGGATTGCTATCAGTACATTTTCTGGCGGTCCCGGCGATGACCGAGGCGGCGACCACGATCGTCACCTTCACGGTGACCGACGTCGAGCACGTACACGGCGCCGGCCGGCTCGTCGCCCTGGCCAAGGTGGAGCTCGAGCTGGACGGCGTCGTGCTGGTCATGCAAGGCGTTCGAGTCCTCCGCCAGCGAGACCGCATCACCACCCAGGCGCCGAGATTTCGCGACCCCCGTACGGGCAATTGGATACCGGCCTTGATCGTGCCGGACGAGCTCGGCCGAGCGATCGCGCGCGAACTCCACCAGATCCTGTTCTGCCAACGCAAAGGCGATTCCGGCGAGACCGTCCTTCGCGCGAGCGAGTAGCCGTTGCGCCGGGCGGCGGCGCGGCACTGTGGCCCGAGCCAACCGGGCGCGCAGCCGGCCCGGGCCCGTGGTCTGTAAGGCGAGCGCGCCGGCTATTTCGGCCGCGGCCCGGTCGGCATCATGATGTGGGCGTAGGGTGTGCCCTTCCACATCACATAGGGCCCGCCGGAATTGGGATCCGTCGAAATGCCCTCGAGCATCGCAGGGTCAGGCACCAGAATCATCACGTGCGGGCCTTCGACGACCCACTGGTTGTCCGCGGTTGGCGCCGTGGCGAACGGATCGATGTTGCTCGAGCCATCCCCTGGCGGATCGCCCGCCAGCATGTAGGCCAAGCCGAAATGCGCCGGCTTGTAGTCCTTCTTCTGCGCCATGTAGGCTTCGTTCCAGGCGAGCCACTCGCCCTCGACGCAAATCGCCGCGGTCAACCCGCCCTCATAGGGGAAGCAGGTGTACTTACCGCTGCCCTGCCGCAGGAGATTGCCCTTATTGTCCTTGACCGTCGCCGTTTCCGCCACAGCGGGTGGCGCCGCGCTCAGCGCATTCTTGATGAGCGCTTCCTTGTCCTGGGCCACGGCGAGGTTGGCGCCGAAGGAGCCGAGAATGACGACGGCGATGCCCGTGCCGAGGCGGGCGAGTCTGCCCTGATCGAATGGGCTCATGGTGGCCTCCCTTTTGCGTTGCCGGTGATATGATCTTAAATGGTGATTGCGGCCTCCGCGACCAAACCAAGCCTGAAAGCTGTTTTAAGGGTCTTCCTCTCGTCTGGAATATGAGCCTTAAGGCTCATGGTATGCATCCCATAACGTCCGTTGCGCAGAGCGCTCGAGGGCAAGAAGCGTAGAAAAACTGGGCTGGGCTTTGCGCCAGATCGAGGCCTCCCGGCCCGTCCTGCCAGGAGCCACCGCGATACACCCGCCAGCGGCACTCCCCGCCGTTCTCATCGAGCCAGGCGCTGCCGTCGATCTCCACGTCACCCCTAGGCCTTCTTCTTCGCGCCGAGCATGTCCTCTGCACGCGTGATCATGTCGTTGGTGAACCGTTCGCTAAAACCGGCCAGAAATCCGACCATCCACAGGCAAGGCGAGGTCACCGTCGTGGTCCCGAAGGAAATCACCTGGGACACCAGCATGGCATAGACAAAGGTAGCAAAAATCATACCAACGATCGGGTTGAACAAGCCGTTCCATAATAGCAGAAACGGGTCGAAATCCCGGATATTCGTACAGGAGAATTGGCGCAGCCGGAAGAGAACGCTGACGCCGCCGCCAAGCAAGGCCGCCTGCAGCGCTGGAAGGATGCTGGGATTATCAGCCACCGGCCAGCCCAGCGACAGGGTGCCATATACCAGCCCGTTGACGATCAGATAGCCGGCCATCCCGATCACCATGATCAGAAAGACGCCGACCCCGACCAGGACCATCGGATCGTCGTCGCTGAGCCTCGCGATGCTGCGCGAAGCCAAGCCGCCATAACGTCGCAGTTCCATCTCGGCCCGATAGCGAACCGTGCGCGCCAATATTAGCTCGGGATTAGCACTTACCAGCGCCTCGATCGTGACTTC
>JBKPDM010000519.1:0-21639 GCA_046727895.1 Pseudomonadota bacterium
ATGAGGTCGAAGGCGGCGCATCGTTCGTCGTGACCATTCCTGTCGCCGGTACCGCGTTCCCCGCGGCGCGCGCTGACAGCGCCGAGAAGCCGCCAGTCGTGGACCGCATGAGGATCCTGATCGTCGATGACGAGCCCGACATCCGTAAGATGCTTGGCGAGATCCTGAGTGTCGACGGCCATCTCGTCGAGGAGGTCGCCAACGGCCGTGAGGCGCTCGCGCGCCTCGAAGAGGGCCGCTTCGATCTGGTGATCAGCGATCTGATCATGCCGGTCCTGGATGGCCCCGGTCTCTATGAGGAACTGCGCCGCCGCGAGCCGAAGACGGCGGAGCACCTGCTCTTCATCACCGGAGACACTTTGAGCCCGACGGTCCGGCAATTCCTGGACCGGGTCGGGCGGCCGGTGATCGAAAAACCGTTCATCCCGGCCGACGTCCGCAGCGCAGTCCGCGCCGCCGTTGGCCACGGCGACCCGCAAAGCCGCGAAGCCGGAACTCGGCCGGTCACTTGACCGGGGCTGCAGCGGTCTCGCTACCCTGGGCCAAGGACTGCCCGAATGGCGCCATGCCATTCTGGATCAGCATGAACATGGCAACCACGACGATCGCGGTGGCGAACAGGTAGTTGAGCGCGTGGCGATAGCGCGCGAGCCGCTGGGCGAGGGCGGCGCCGAGCCAGCCGCCGCCGATGCCGCCGCCGATGAACAGCAGCGCGATCCGCCAGTCGACCAGCCCGGAGACCGAATAGTTGAGCGCCGTGGTGAGGCCGAAGGCGCCGACCGAGAACAACGAGGTGCCGATCGCGTTGATGATGCTCATGCCGGTGGCCAGGATCAGACCGGGAACGATCAGGAAGCCGCCGCCGATGCCGAAAAATCCCGCGAGCGAGCCAGCGGCGAGGCCGATCACGCCGAGCCGGACGATGCAGGCGCGGCCTTCACAGACCGGCCCTGCCGCCGGCCGCCGCGGGCGCACCATGAGAAAGGCGACGACCAGCATCACCGCCGCGAACAGCAGGAGCAGGCGCTGGCCATCGACCAGCTTGCCGATCGATGAGCCGAAAAAGGCGCCGATCACTCCGGCGGTGGCGAACACCGCCGCCGCCTGCCAGCGCACGTGGCCGGCCCGGCTGTGCGGAATCAGATTGGCAAAGGCGTTGACCGCGACCGAAAGCGCGCTCGTGCCGATCGCGAGGTGGGGGCCGCTGACGCCGACCACGTAGAGCAGCAACGGCACCGCGAGGATTGATCCGCCGCCGCCGATCAGCGCGAGCGCGAAGCCGACGAAGCCGCCGCAAAGCAGAGAGAGCAGATCCTGAGGCGTGGCGAGCGGCATGGTGATCGGTACCCGGGTTTCGTGTCGTGTCGGCGAGGGTGGGGCGGCGGCCGGGCCGCGCGTTCAGCGCGGCGCTACGACCTTGCGCGCGGGCTCGGCGCGTAGTCGCAGGCTGCCTGCGCTTCGTGCGCTGCTGGCCGGTGCGGCAGCAGCTGCGGCTGCGCCAGCCACTCGCGACCCTTCAGCATCAACCTCCAGTAGATCGTCGGCAGCATCTTCTCCTTGAGGAACCACGCGAAGCGGCTGGGCCTGGTCGGCTCGAGAAACGGGAAGGTCGGCAGGAGCTTGCCGCCATAGCCGAACTCGGCGAGCACGATCTTGCCGCGCTCGACGGTGAGCGGGCAGGAGCCGTAGCCGTCATAGAGGGCGCGCGGCCCCCGGCCGTCCAGGATGGCGAGCAGGTTCTCGGCCACGACCGGGGCCTGCTTGCGCGCCGCGGCGGCGGTCTTGGCGTTCGGCGCCGAGCAGGCATCGCCCAGGCCGAAGACGTTGCCGTAGCGGGGATGCTGCAGCGTCTCGGGGCTGACCTCGACCCAACCGGCCGGATCGGCGAGGGGGCTGTTGCGAACCAGCGCCGGCGCGCGCTGGGGCGGGCAGACGTGGATCATCCCGAACTCGCTTTCCACGATCTCGCTGGTACCGTCAGCGCGCTTGACCTCGAACCAGGCCTTTTTGGCCGGACCGTCGACCGCTTTGAGGTTGGAGCTGAAGTTCAGCGCCGCGCCGTATTTCTTCACGTACTCCATCAGGGGCGGCACGAACTCCTTGACGCCGAACAACACCGGCGTCGCGGTATGGAACTCGACCTCGATCTCGCCGAGCACACCGCGCCGGAGCCAGTGGTCGCAGGCGAGGTACATCGCCTTTTGCGGCGCGCCGGCGCACTTGATCGGCATTGGCGGCTGGGTGAACAGCGCGCGGCCGCCCTTGAGCGTACGCACCAGCTCCCAGGTGTAGGGCGCCATCTCGAAACGGTAGTTGGAGGTGACGCCGTTCTTGCCGAGGGTCTCCTCCAGGCCCTCGACGCCGCCCCAATTCAGCTCGATCCCGGGTGCCACGACCAGGGTCCGGTAGGCGACCCGCTCGCCGTCTTCGAGGACCACACGGTTGCGCTCAGGCTCGAACGCGCTGACCGCCGCGCGAATCCACTTGACTTCCGCAGGCATCACCACGGCCATCGGCCGCTCGGTGCTGGCGCGATCGAACACGCCGCCGCCGACTAGCGTCCAGCCGGGCTGGTAGTAGTGGCGCTCGCGCGGCTCGATGACGGCGATGTTCAGCGACGGGCGGCGCCGGAGCAGGCTCGCCGCGGTCGCGAGCCCGGCCGATCCGCCACCGACGATGACCACGTCGTGGATCTCGGCAGGGGCGAAATCCGCGGCCGGCTCGTGCCGGGCCATCAGCTCGGCCGTGCGCCAGCGGACCTCGAGCCGCGGCCGCAGCGCCGAAAGGTCGTAGCCGGCCTCGGCAGTGGTGGCGAGGATCGCCTGCGGATCCAGATGACCGGCCTCCGAAAGCGCCCAGAGTGTGCTCGAGCGCGTGCCCGTGCGGCAGAAAGCGAGCACCGGTCCTTTGAGCTCGGCGAGGGCGGCGGCGAAGGCGGCGACGTCATCGTCGCTGACCTTACCCGAGACGACCGGGATGTGCCGATAGGCGAGGCCAACGCGCTCGGCAGCCGCTGCCACCTCGGCGCTGGTCGGCTGGTCGTCCGCCTCGCGATCCGGACGGTTGCTGATCACCGCCCTGAAGCCCAGGGCAGCAAGCGTGCCGAGGTCGGTCGGCGCAATCTGCGGCGAGACCGAGAGGAATGGCGTCAGTTTGGCGATCTTCATGACGTGAAGGCTCCCTTACGCGTACTTCGGGCGTCCCGAGGGTGGAGTGCGACGTGGCGTGTGGCTTCAGAGCCGCGGTTGGGGCGGCTCAGAGCACGTCGAGCGGAATCTTGAGATAGCGGACGCCGTTGTCCTCGGCCGGGGGCATCTGGCCCGCCCGCATGTTGACCTGGACCGAGGGCAGGATCAGCCGCGGCATGCCGAGCGTCTTGTCGCGCGCCGAGCGCATGCGCACGAACTCGTCCTCGGACATGCCCTCGCGGACGTGAATGTTGTGCCGCTTCTCCTCGGCGACGGTGGTTTCCCACTTGTACTCGTCGCGGCCCGGCGCCTTGTAATCGTGGCACATGAACAGGCGCGTCTCGTCCGGGAGCTCTTGCAGGATGCGGCGGGTCGAGCCGAACAGGGCGTGCGCATCGCCGCCCGGGAAGTCGGCCCGGGCCGTGCCGGCGTCCGGCATGAACAAGGTATCGCCCACGAAGGCGGCATCGGCGATCACGTAGGTCATGTCGGCCGGGGTGTGGCCGGGCGTGTGCATCACCCGGGCCGGAATCTCACCCAGCCTGAAGCGGTCGCCGTCCTTGAACAGGACGTCGAACTGGCTGCCGTCGCGCTGGAATTCGGTCCCGGCATTGAAGATCTTGCCGAACACGTTCTGCACGGTCTTGATCTCGGCACCGATCGCGAGCCTGCCGCCGAGCTGCTGCTTGATATAGGGTGCCGCCGACAGATGATCGGCGTGGACGTGGCTCTCGAGGATCCACTCGACCTCGAGCCCGTTTCGCTGCACGAAATCAATGATCTGATTGGCCGAATGCTTGTCGGTGTGCCCGGAGTTGGGGTCGTAGTCGAGGACCGAGTCGACCACGGCACACTTCTTGGTGGTCGGATCGACGACGACGTAGCTGATGGTGTTGGTCGCCTCATCGAAAAATGCGGTCACGTCAGGCTTCATGGTCGACGCCTCCAGGCCTCCTCTGGTCGGTTCCGCCGCCCGCGGCGCCCATCGACGCCACGGCCGTATATTCACGATACTGAATATAAGGAGAGTCGAATATACTGCAATCGGCGGGGGAGCCGTCAGAGGTGCGACAAATCGTGCCGCCGGCGAGGCGGCCCGGACACGGCGCCGAGGGCTATCCGAGTCAAGAAAGTCGAGATGGGTCTCGCGTTAGTGAGCGACATCGAAGCTTTCGTTGGCATACGGAGTCTGGCATCATGGCGATGCCAGTCGCGATGTCGAAGGAGGCACCTGGAACGTCGCGCAAGATTACGACCCTTGGCGCCGCCTCTCAGCATAGGTTGAAGAGATGGTCCGGACTCCAGTCTCACGCCGGCGGTTCCTCAAGGGGGCCGCGAGCGCGGTCGCGGCAACAGCCGCCCCCGCCATCCTGTCCAGCCGCGCCCGAGCTCAGCCGAAAACCCTCAAGATCTCGCAGTGGAAGCATTTCGTGCCAAGCTTCGACGAGTGGTTCAGCGGCACTTACGTCAAGGAGTGGGGCGAACGAAACGACACCCAGGTCATCGTCGATTACGTCGCGCTCGACGACATTGGCAACCGCGCGCAGGCCGAAGTCGCGGCGAAGCGCGGACATGATCTGTTCATCTTTCTAATCCCGCACGCCGCCTACGAAGATTACGTCATCGATCACCGAGACATCTACGAGGAATGCCGGCGACGCTATGGTCCGGCCAGCGACTTCGCTCTCAAGAGCACTTTCAATCCTAGAATCGACAAGTACTATGGCTTCCTGGTCTCATATCATCCTGCCCTGACCATCTATCGCAAGGATCTCTGGGATGAGGTGCCCTGGAAGCCAGATGCCTGGGAGCATATCTTGGCGGGCGGGCGCTGGATCAAGTTGGCGCACAATAAGGCGGTCGGCTTCAGCCTGGCGCCGGAGGCCAACAGCAACCAGACCATGCGCGCCATCATGTATTCGTTCGGCAGCTCCGAACAGGATGGCGACGCCAACCCGGCCCTCAAGTCGCCGGCGACCCTGGACGCTCTCAAATACGTCAAGTCGGTTTACCAGGAAGCGATGGTGGAGGAGGTTCTGACCTGGGATCCGGCGTCCAACAATCGCTTCATGCTGAACGGCGACGGCTCCCTCACCCTGGACACCATCTCGATCCCGCGCGCGAGCGAGAGCATGGGGCTGCCGATCACCAAGGATCTGTGGCTGGCCAAGGTCCCGGCCGGACCCGCGGCACGGGCGGCGCCCTCGTTCGGTCTACACAGCTACGTTATCTGGGAGTTCGCCCAGAACATCGAGGGCGCCAAACAATTTCTGGTCGACTACATCGGCAATTCGCGCAGTGCCTTCCTGGCGAGCGGGTATCAGAACACGCCGACCTTTCCGGGCGCGGTACCCGATCTGGCGAAGGTGGTCAGCAAGGACGAGGGCGGGAAATACGATCCGCTGGCGGAGGTCGCCAGCTGGACCACGGCGGTCGGCTATCCCGGCTACACCAACCCGGCGGTGAGCGAGGTCTTCCACAAGGGGTTGATTCCGACCATGTTTGCCCAGGCGGCGACGGGCCGGCTGACCCCGGAGGCGGCGCTCGATCAGGCCGACGGCGAGCTACGCCGCATTTTTGCGAAATGGCGCGCCGATGGTAAGATCTAGGCGGGCGGTCACCCTCGGCTGAGACCGGCGTGGGGACGCGGGTGCGGATTCGAACCAAGCTTCTGGTGGCGGTGGCGGTGGCAGCTGCCCTGCTGATCGCGCAGATTCTGGCGGTCGGCTTCTTTATCCGGCAGCTGCAGGTCGCGACCACGTTCGTCGCCTCGGCGCACGCGATGATCGAAGCGGATTTCCGGGCCGCCGAGCTCGTCGCCAACCTCCGCGAGGCGGTCAAGCAGTTGCCATCGGGCTACGTCGCCGAACGCAATCGGGAGGACACCGAGGCGCAACTGCGTCACGCGTCCTGGGATCAGCTGACCTCGCTGATCGACTTCATCCGCAAGTCGGCCGCCGCGCAGCAGATCGAGTCGAGCGTCCTGGCCGGCGTGATGGAGGCGCTCGACGAATCGGCCAAGCAATATCGGGAGACCGAGACGGTGGCGACGGGCGGCGGCGCCAATCTCGATCAGCTGATCGAGCGGGCGATCTTCACCGACAAGGCCCTGGCGGGCCTGGCCACGGCGCTGAACGCGCTGACCCTGGAGCTGCGCAAGCAGCTGCAGGCGGCGGTTGACCGGGAGCAGGTGATTCACGACCGGCCGCTAATCGCAGGGGTTGCCATCGGCGGTCTCACGCTGGTGCTCCTGCTGGCGTTCGCCTGGCTCTATGTCGATCGCAATCTGGTGGCGCGGTTGACAGCGCTCAGCAAAAGCATGCTGGCGATCGCGAGCGGCGAACTCAGGGCGCCGCTGCCCGAGCCGGGCGGTCGCGACGAGATCGCCGGCATGGCAGAGGCGCTGCGCGTGTTCCGCGACACGGAGGTCGAGGTCGAGGAGATGAGCCTGCGCGAGCGGCAGGTCGTACTCGACACCATCGACTATGGCGTGCTGATTCTCGACCCGGAGCTGCGCGTGCGCATGCACAACCGGGCGTTCCGCGATCTCTGGGAGTTTCCGGAGGACCTGCTGCGGTCGCGGCCGACGGCTCGCGTGCTCCTGGAGTCCTATCGCGGCCGGGGTCGCCATGGAGTGCCCGAGACGGAATGGGGGACCTACGTCGAGCGGCGGCTTGCCGAGCTCCGCGAGGCCACGTTGCCACCTCGGGAATGGCACCGGCCGGACGGCCGGGTGCTGCAGTACGAGGTGGTCGCGCTGCCCGACGGCGGTCGCATGGTGACCTATTTCGACCTCACCGATCTCAAGCGGGCCGAGGCGGAGCTGCGGGCGGCGAAGGAGCAGGCCGAGGCCGCGAACCGGCACAAGTCGGAATTTCTCGCCAACATGAGCCACGAGTTGAGAACCCCTTTGAATGCCGTGCTCGGCTACACCGAGCTGATCCGGGACGGGATCTATGGTCAGGTGCCGCAGAAGATCCGAGACGTGATCGAGCGCGTCCAGCACAACGGCCGCCAGCTGCTCGGCCTGATCAACGACGTCCTCGATCTTTCCAAGATCGAGGCCGGGCAGCTCACTCTCGTCCAGGCCGACTACTCACCGCGCAAGCTGGTCCTGGAGGTAATGAGTGCCACCGAGGCGCTGGCGACCGAAAAGGGGCTCGCTCTCGACGTCGACGTGCCGGCCGACCTGCCGCTCGGGCGCGGTGACGAGCGCCGGATCACGCAGGTGCTCATGAATCTGGTCAGCAACGCGATCAAGTTCACCGACGCAGGCTCGGTCAGCCTGCGGGCGCGGGTCGAGGGCGGCAGCCTGCTGGTGACCGTGTCCGACACCGGGGTCGGCATCGCCGCCGAGGATCAGGAGCGCATCTTCGAGGAGTTCCAGCAGGTCGACAGCTCGAGCACCCGTAAGAAGGGCGGCACCGGCCTGGGACTGGCGATCGCCAAACGCATCGTCGAGCTGCACGGCGGCCGCGTCTGGGTGGAGTCTAACCCCGGCGAGGGCGCGAGCTTCTCCGTCATCCTGCCGCTCGCTCACGAAGCGCAGATGGTGACGGCATGAGCAGACGCATCCTCGTCGTCGAAGACCAGGACGACAACCGGCGGATCATCCGCGACCTGCTGAGCAGCGTCGGCTATGAGATGATCGAGGCCCTCGATGGCGAAAGCGGTGTCCGCCTCGCGGCGAGCCAGCGCCCGGACCTGATCCTGATGGACATCCAGCTGCCCGTGCTCGACGGCTACGAAGCCACGCGACGGATCAGGCAGAATCCGGATCTGGACCAGATTCCGATCGTCGCCGTCACCTCCTACGCGTTGAGCGGCGACGATGCCAAGGCGGTGGCGGCCGGCTGTAACGCCTATGTCGCCAAGCCGTTCAGCCCGCGGCAGCTGCTTGCCACGATTCGCGAGCTGCTCGGCGAGGCCGAGGGCTAGGTCCCGAGCGATGCGCCAGCCGGCGCGGATTCTGGTGGTCGACGACCATCCGGCGAACCTGGAGATCATGGAGACCCGGCTGGTCGCGCAGGGCTACGAGGTGATCACTGCCATGGACGGCGAGCAGGCGCTCCGGCGCGCGCGCGAGGCGACCCCCGACCTCGTCCTGCTCGACGTCATGATGCCGGGCAAGGACGGCATCCAGGTCTGCCGCGAGCTCAAGGCGGACCAAAGCCTGCCGTTCATGCCGATCATCCTGGTCACGGCGAAGTCCGATCCGCAGGACGTCGTGGCCGGCCTGGATGCGGGCGGCGATGAATACGTCACCAAGCCGATCGATCAGGCGGCGCTGGTGGCGCGGGTGCGATCGATCCTGCGCATCAAGGCGCTGCACGATGTGGTGCAGGAGCAGGCCGCCCGGCTCGAGGAGTGGAGCCGGACGCTCGAGCAGCGGGTCGCAGCCCAGCTCACCGAGATCGAGCGGCTCGGCGCGCTCCGGCGCTTCCTCTCACCCCAGATCGCGGAGCTGATCCTGACCTCGGGCGACGCGCATCTGCTGGAAAGCCACCGGCGCGAGGTCGTCGTCGTGTTCTGCGACCTGCGCGGCTTCACGGGGTTCGCGGAGACCGCCGAGCCCGAGGAGGTCATGGCCGTCCTCGGCCAGTATCACCAGGCGCTCGGCGAGCTGACCTTTCGCTACGAAGGCACGCTCGAGCGGTTCGTCTGCGACGGCGTCGTCGTGCTGTTCAACGACCCACTGCCCTGCCCCGACCCGGTGGCGCGCGCCGTGCGGATGGCGCTCGACATGCGCGCTCGGGTCAGCGAGCTTGCCCGGAGCTGGCGCAAGCAGGGCCACGAGCTCGGCTTTGGCGTCGGCATCGCCCAGGGCTTTGCCACACTGGGCCAAGTCGGCTTCGCCGGCCGATTCGACTACTCGGCGATCGGTTCGGTGCCGAACCTCGCCTCGCGCCTCTGCGACGCGGCGAGCGATGCCGAGATCCTGATCAACCAGCGTGCCTTCGCCGCGATCGAGCATCTGGTCGAGGCGGAGCTGGTCGGCGAGCTGTCCCTCAAGGGGTTCGCCCGGCCGGTCACGGCGTATCGCGTCCTGCGCCTCGAAGAAGGAGCGCGACCGGCCATGGCCGAATTGCGCAAATAGGCGTCGAATCGGGAATTGCCCGACCCGGGCGGCCCCAGCAGTGTCGCCACTTGGCAGCGCGGGAGGTGGAGTGATGGTGCATATGCAGGGGTCGTCGGCCGGCGGGGGGCTGTTGGAGCGGCTCGAGGCCGGCCCGGTGATCTGTGCCGAGGGCTATCTGTTCGAGCTCGAGCGGCGCGGCTACCTGCAAGCCGGGCCCTACGTGCCCGAGGTGGTGCTAGACCATCCCGAGGTCGTGCGCCAGCTGCACCGGGATTTCGTCCACGCCGGCTCGGACGTGGTCGAGGCGTTCACCTACTACGGCCACCGCGAGAAGCTAAAGGTCATCGGCAAGGAGGAGATCCTCGAGCCGCTCAACCGTCAGGCGCTGGCGATCGCCAAGGAGGTCGCCGCGGAAAGCGGCGGCCTGTTCGCCGGCAACATCTCCAACACCAACATCTACGAGCCGGAAGACGCGGAATCGCACCGCCTGGTCCGGCGCGCGTTCGAGGAGCAGGTGGGCTGGGCCGCCGAGGCCGGCGTCGACTTCATCATCGGGGAGACGCTGAGCTGGCTCGGCGAGGCGTTGATCGCGCTCGAGACGATCAAGGCGACCGGAATACCGGCAGTGATCACCATCGCGGTGCACCGCGATCCCAGGATGCGCGACGGCGCCACCATCCCCGAGGCCTGCCGGAGCCTGGAGCAGGAAGGGGCGGCGGTGGTGGGCCTGAACTGCATCCGCGGCCCGGCCTCGATGCTGCCCGTGCTCGAGCAGGTCCGCGCCGCGGTCTCCTGTCACGTCGCCGCGCTGCCGGTGCCCTATCGGACCACGCCCGAGCATCCCGGCTTCCATCATTTCTCGGATCCAGGCCATTGCATCCCGGATGAGCGCGTGTTCCCAACGGCGCTCGATCCCTTCACCTGCAACCGCTACGAAATGGCCGACTTCGCTAAGAAGGCCTACGCCATGAACGTGCGCTACCTCGGCGTGTGCTGCGGGGCGGGGCCGCACCACATACGGGCGATCGCGGAAGCGCTCGGGCGCACGCCGCCCGCCAGCCGCTACTCACCCGACATGTCGCGCCACTCCTTCTTCGGCACCGATGCCAGGATCAAGCCGCGCTACAAGGAGCTGGCTGCGGACCTGTAACGGTTCCCGAGCCCAGCCGGGTCTCAGAGGTTAGCGCCCCGCAACAGATCGCAGACACGGGCGGTGACCGCGCCGGTCGTGGCACTGCCGCCGAGATCGGGCGTGCGAACGTCGCCCGCCGCAAGGGTGCGCTCGATCGCGTTCATCAGACGCGCGGCCGCGTCGGCTTCGCCGAGATGCTCGAGCATCAAGGCAGCGCTCCAGAAGGCCGCGATCGGGTTGGCGATCCCTCGGCCTGTGATGTCGAAAGCGGAGCCGTGGATCGGCTCGAACATCGAGGGAAAGCGCCGCTCGGGGTTGAGGTTCGCGGTCGGGCCGAGGCCGAGCGAGCCCGACAGCGCGGAAGCCAGATCGCTCAGGATATCGGCGTGCAGGTTGGTCGCCACCACGACGTCAAGGGTTTGCGGCTTCAACACCATGCGCGTGGTCATGGCGTCGACCAGCTCTTTGTCGGTGGCGACATCGGGAAACTCGCTCCTGAGCCCGGCAAAGACCTCGTCCCAGAGCACCATGCCGTGGCGCTGGGCGTTGGACTTGGTGACCAGGGTGAGGCGCTTTTTCGGGCGGGAGCGGGCGAGCTCGAAGGCAAAGCGCATGATCCGCGCGCAGCCCGAGCGGGTGAACACCGCGGCCTCGATGCCGACCTCCTCGGGCAGGCCGCGGTGCACGCGCCCGCCGGCGCCGGCGTACTCGCCCTCGGTGTTCTCGCGCACCACGATCCAGTCGAGGTCGCCCGGCCGGGCGACCCGCAGCGGACTGCTCACCCCGGCCAGGAGCCGCGCCGGGCGCACATTGGCGTATTGATCGAAGCCCTGGCAGATCGCGAGCCGCAGGCCCCAGAGCGTGACGTCGTCCGGAATGTCGGGCGCGCCAACCGCGCCGAAATAGATCGCATCGAAGGCCCTCAGCCGCTCGAGCCCGTCCTCGGGCATCATCCGGCCGGTCCGCCGGTAGTGATCCGAGCCCCAGGTGAAGGTCTCGATCTCGAGCTCGAGGTCCGGTGCCCGCGCTTGCAACGCTGCCAGCACCTCGAGCCCGGCCGCGATCACCTCGCGGCCGATGCCATCGCCCGGGATCGCTGCGATCCGATGCCTCGCCAAGCGCGCCTCCTCACTCATCGTCGCTTCGCTGCACAGTGCGAACCGGACGAGCGGCAGTCAACCGTCCCCGGGTGTCGTGATGGTATCGTGACTTGACAAGGACCCGCCGGTGACCTGTATGGCGGCGACCGGCAGCCGCTAGGCTGATCGGCGAGGAACCAGCACGAGCTCTCCGCCAGCTCCTTTCGCGTTTGGAATCCGCCATGTCCGCTCCGCCGCAGGCCCAGGGCGAGCCGATCACCGAGCGCCGCCAGCTGATCGAATATCTCGAGGCCGGCTGCAAGCCGAAGAGCGACTGGCGGATCGGCACCGAGCACGAGAAGTTCGGCTATACCCACGACGATCTGCGGCCGCTGCCATACGAGGGCGAGCGCGGCGTGCGGGCGCTGCTCGAGGGGCTGGCCGACCGCTTCGGCTGGCAACCGGTGCTCGAGGGCGGCCGACCGATCGCGCTGCAACGGGGCAGCGCCAACATCACGCTCGAGCCGGGCGGCCAGTTCGAGCTCTCGGGCGCGCCGGTCAAGTCGCTGCACGAGACCTGCTGCGAGGTCCACGAGCATCTCGACCAGGTGCGCACGGTCGCCGAGCCGCTCGGCATCGGCATGCTGGGGCTCGGCTTCCAGCCCAAGTGGCGGCGCGAGGACATTCCCTGGATGCCCAAGGGGCGCTACCGCATCATGCGGGAGTATATGCCCAAGAAGGGCGGGCTCGGCCTCGACATGATGCTGCGCACCTGCACCATCCAGGTCAATCTGGATTTCGCCTCCGAGGCCGACATGGTCCAGAAGTTCCGGGTCGGCCTCGCGCTCCAGCCGGTCGCCACGGCGCTGTTCGCGAATTCGCCGTTCACCGACGGCCGGCCCAACGGCTTTCTGAGCTACCGCAGCCACATCTGGACCGATACCGATCCGGATCGCTCCGGGATCCTGCCGTTCGTGTTCGAGCCAGGGATGGGCTTCGAGCGCTATGTCGAGTACGCCCTCGACGTCCCGATGTACTTCGTCTACCGGGACGGCGGGTACATCGACGCGGCCGGGCAGAGTTTTCGCGATTTCCTGGCCGGCAAACTGCCCGCGCTGCCAGGCGAGATCCCCACGATCACCGACTGGAACGATCATCTGACCACGCTGTTCCCCGAGGTCCGCCTCAAGCGCTTTCTCGAGATGCGGGGCGCCGACGGTGGCCCCTGGCGCTCGCTCTGCGCCTTGCCGGCGCTCTGGGTGGGCGTGCTCTACCACCAGTCGACGCTGGATGCGGCCTGGGACTGGGTCAGGGACTGGACCCTCGAGGAGCACGCTCGTCTTAGGGCGGAAGTGCCGCGCTCGGGCCTCAAGACGCCGTTCCGCGGCGGCACGGTCCAGGATCTGGCCAGGGAGATGCTGGCGCTGGCCGAGATCGGCCTGCAGCGGCGCGCCGAGGAGGACTGGAGCGGTCAGGACGAGCGCCAGTTTCTGACCGCGCTCGCCGGCATCGCCGAGACCGGCCAGACGCGGGCGGAGGGGCTGCTCGCCCTCTATCACGGCCGCTGGCGCGGCAGCGTCGATCCGGTGTTCACCGAGTTCGCCTATTGAACCGGAGGCGAGCCGGCCGTGACCTGACGGCGCGCTAGCTGATCATGACGTAGGGCAGTGGGAACTGATCCGGGCTGCGCAGGACGTAGGCCTCGAGGATGGCGACGTATTCGGCCAGAATGGCGTCCGTGGCGGCGTCGCGGGGCAGTTCGGAGGGCAGCCGGAGAGCCGGCTCAATCCTGGTGACGAAGGAACCGTCCGCCTCGCGCAGCGTGAAGGTCGGCAGGAGCGGCGCGCCGGTCTGCCAGGCCAGGGCGGGCGCACCGGTGGCGATTCGCATCTGTCCCCCGAGGAAGCGGACCACCCTGCTCTGCCGGCCGGTCGCGGCGAGCGTGATCGAGACCGGCCGGTTGGCCTCGAGCCGCGCTACGAGCTCGCGCAGTGCCCCGATCGTGTTCTCGTCCGTCATGACCAGGCGCTCGGCGAGGTAGCGGCCTTCGATGCGCGTCTGGATCGGATTGAGCAGCCGCCGGGCGAGGCGCGTGGTTGAGAAGCCGTGGCTGTCACGGCTGAGGTGGCTCACCATATGACCCGCCTCGGCGAGGGCCAGCTTGGTGATCAGATCGCTGAACACGAATGGTGCCACCCAGAGGATGGCGCCCTTGCCGGCGTCGAGGGCCGCCACGATCTGCTCGCCACCCTCGAGGCGGACGCGCGGCCGCCAGCCGCGCCGCCAGTAGCAGCGCAACAACAGCAGCCAGGCATGGTACTTGTTGGCCAGCTGGCGCCGCCAGCACTCCGGCGCGCTCAGGCTGAGCCCCTGGCCGCCGCAGACGGCTTCGAGCCTCTCGATCTCGTCCGCGGCGCGCGCGCCGCGCAGCACGATCCGCAGACCCGCGAGCCGGGCGGCGATTCTGGGCCAGGCGCTCTCGGGGGTCGCCCAGGCGAGCAGCGCCAGGAGCGGCAGCAGCCCCACCAGCCCGAGGTCGGTGCGATCGAGCAGCGGAACCGATTCACGCTCGGCTCGAGCTCTGACGGACGTGGCGATGGCCCGGCTCCCGCATGATGCCGCGGCGGAATGGGCCGATGATGCCGTCGCCCGAACTAACTCTGGCTTAATGCTGCGATTTCCAAAGCCGCGAAGGCGACTGAGGCACGGCGGCTTCGAAAGGAAGGGCTCGGCGGCGCCCGCCCGCGGGTGTAAGACTGGCGCGACGATCGTGGAGGGACGGTGATGCCGCGCTTCGCTGCCAACATCAGCACGATGTTCACCGACCGGCCGTTCGCCGAGCGCATCGACGCCGCCGCGGACGTCGGCTTCAAGGCGCTCGAGTGCCAGTTCCCCTATGAGGTCGAGGCGAGCGAGCTGGAGGCGCGGCTGGACCGGTTCGGTCTCGAGCTGGTGCTCCTCAACACGCCGCCCGGTGACTTCGCCGCGGGCGAGCGCGGTCTTGCTGGGCTGCCGGGACGCGAGGCGGACTTCAGGGCGGGTCTGGAGCGGGCGCTCGACTACGCCTCGCGGCTCGGCTGCCCGCAGATCCACGTCATGGCCGGCGTCCAGCCGAGCGGCATCCCGAGGGAACATTGCCTGGAGGTCTACAAGGCAAATCTGCGGATCGCGGCCGATATCTGCGCCAGCGCCGGCAAGCTCGCGCTGATCGAGCCGATCAACACCCGCGACATTCGCGGCTACCTGCTCAACACGCCAGCCGAGGCGGCGGCCGTCATCGCCGAGGTGGGCACGGCCAACCTCAAGCTACAGTTCGATTTCTACCATGCCCAGATCATGACCGGCGATCTGGCCCGCAGCTTCGAGCGTCATCTGCCGATCACGGCGCACGTTCAGATCGCTGGCGTACCGGAACGCCACGAGCCCGATATGGGCGAGGTGAACTACTCCTTCCTGTTCGATCTGCTCGACCGCCTGGGCTATCGGGGTTGGGTCGGCTGCGAATACTTCCCGACCGGCCGCACGGAGGACGGCCTGGGTTGGGCGATCCGCTACGGCATCGGGCCCAAGGGGATTCTGATGGCGACCGGTGGAGAGCGGGTATGAGGATCGGCTTCATCGACGCCGGCATCACGGGTGCGCCGCTGCTTGCCTGCTGCGAGAACTTACAGCGCCCTGCTGACACTCCCGAGTGTTCGGCCGTGGCCCGGGCGGCCCGCGCGGACCAGGTCGGAGTCCGGATGGCCCGATGATGACCGGGATCGCCGTGCCCGGGCGCCAGGCCGCGCCGACCGGCCAGCGGCTGTGGACATTCCTTCGGCGTGAGCCGCTGGTTCACTTCCTCATCCTCGGGGCACTCCTGTTCGGGGCCAACGCGCTTCGGCAGTCCGCGGAGCGTGAGACCATCCTGATCGATCGACCGACGGTGGAGACGATGGCGGCACAGCAGGCGCAGTTCCTCGGCCGAGCGCTGTCTGAAGAGGAGCGTGCGCGCCTCGTGCAGGGCGTGATCGACGATGCCGTGCTGCTGCGCGAGGCCTACAAGAGAGGCCTCCAGCAGGACCCCCTGGTCGAGCAGCATCTCGTCCAGAAGATGCGCTTCATGTTGAGCGAGGACCTGCCCGAGCCGAGCGAGGCGGAGCTCAGGGCCTATCTGGCCGCCAACCGCGAGCGCTATCGAAGCCCGCCCATGGTCACCCTCGATCAGGTCTATTTCGCCAACCCTGCGGGTGTCCCGCACGGCCTCCTCGAGCAGCTGCGCGCGGGCGCAGACTTCCACGGCCTCGGCGACCGGCTCTACATGCTCGACAACACGCTCACCGGTTACACCGCGCGCGACCTGGCCGGGCTGTTCGGTGCCGACAACGCCCGGCGGATCTTCGATCTGCCGCTAGGCGAATGGCAGGGCCCGCTGCGCTCGCCCGAGGGCGTGCACTTCGTCCGCGTCGTGGCGAAGCGGCCGGCCCGTCTCCCCGCTTTCGAGGAGGTGGCCAACTCGGTGCGCGAAGACTGGCGCCTCGCCAAGCAGAACGAGGTCGTCGCCGCACGGGTTGCGGAGCTGCGCCAGCGGTACCGGATCGTGGTCGAACCGAACGCGGTGGCGCCGTGACCGCCGCGCGAGCCTGGCGCCGGCTGCTTGTCGGTCTGCTCGGCCTCTGGCTCGCGCCGGCGGCTGCGGCGCATGATATCGGCGTCGCCCGCGTCACCCTCACCGAGGAAGCCCAGGGCCGCTACGTTCTGGAGGTCGATCTCACGTCCGGCCCCGCCGAGGCCTTCGCGCCCCCCAGCCTGCCGGAGCGGTGCACGCTCGAGCCGGCGCCGGGTCTCGCGGAAGGGGGTGCCGCGAGCATCCGCTACGCCTTCCGCTGCCCGGATCGGCCCCTCAGCGCGGGCGATGTCCTGCAGCTGCCCTGGCAGCGGCAAGGCGTGATGATGGCGGTGCGCTGGCTCGACGGCTCGACGGCGCGTCAGTTCTTCGGCCGCGGCGCGAGCGGCATCGATGTGCCGCTCGAGGCCCTTCGCGCCGGCTCCGGCTCGCTCGCCGACGCCGCCTGGCGCTACCTCGACCTTGGCATCGCGCACATCCTGCTCGGGGTCGATCACCTGCTGTTCGTGCTCGGCCTCCTCCTGATCGTCCGCGGGCCCTGGATGCTGATCAAGACGATCACCGCGTTCACCCTCGCGCACAGTCTGACGCTCGCCCTCGCCACGCTCGGTCTGGTCGACGTGCCCGCCCGCCCGGTCGACGCCGCCATCGCGCTCAGTATCGTGTTCCTCGCGGCCGAGATTCTCCACGCCCGCCAGGGCCGGGCAGGCCTGACCTACCACTGGCCATGGCTCATCGCATTCGCCTTCGGCCTCCTGCACGGTCTCGGCTTCGCCAACGCCCTCACGTCGGTCGGCCTGCCGCAGGCGGAGATCCCGCTCGCGCTTTTGTTCTTCAACCTTGGCGTCGAGATCGGTCAGCTCCTGTTCGTTGGGTTGTTCCTGAGTTTCAGCTGGGCGTTTCGCCGCCTCGAGATCGCCTGGCCGGCACGCCTCGAGCCGCTGCCCGCCTATGCGATTGGCACCGTCGCCAGCTTCTGGTTCATGGAGCGGGTCAGTGCCATTGCCTTGGCCTCCTAGAGTTGCGCTGATCGAAGGTGACTACGATGCGTCACTACTCCACCAGAGACCAGGTTGTCCGACACCGGTTCGGGCGGGCGGGCGCGGCATTGTTCGGGGCGGCAACGATGCTGCTCGCCACGCCGGCGTTGGCGCACACCGGCCAAGACCTCGCGGGCGGTTTCGCGACCGGCTTGCTGCACCCGCTCACCGGCCCGGATCACATCGTCGCCATGGTGGCCGTCGGGATGTGGGGCGCCTTCCTCGGCGCGCCGGCGATCTGGCTGCTGCCGATCGTGTTTCCGCTGGTCATGTCCCTCGGCGGCGTGCTCGGCGTCCTCGGCGTGCCGATGCCAGGGGTCGAGATCGGCATCGCGCTGTCCGCGATCGGACTTGGTGCGATGGTCGCCTTCGCCGCCCGGCCGCCGCTCTGGGTAGCGGCCGTGCTGGTCGGCGGCTTCGCAATCTTCCACGGCTACTCTCACGGCGCCGAGCTGCCGGGAGCGACCAATCCGCTCGCCTACGGCATCGGCTTCGTGGTTGCGACCGGATTGCTCCACCTCTGCGGCATCACCTTCGGCCTCCTGGTCCGCTGGCCGCTCGGCGAGCGGCTGGTGCGCGCGACCGGTGGTCTGATCGCCTGCGCCGGCTTCTACTTCCTGCTCGGTACGTGATGCACGCATGGCGCCTACCGGCGGCATGGGCGCCGGCTGCAACCGGCCTCCTGCTCGTGCTCGTCTGGCCGGGGCGGGCTCTGGCGCACAGCCTGAGCGCCAGCTTCGGCGACTTCTATGGCGGCCTGCTGCATCCGACGACCGCGCTCGACCTGGCGCCGCCGCTCGTCGCACTCGGCCTGCTCGCCGGCCAGAACGGCAAGCCCGCAGCGCGCCGCATGCTGGTGGTCCTGCCGGCCGCGTTCGTTCTCGGCACAGGCCTCGGCGGCGCGCTGCCGCCGCCGGCTCATCTGGCGACGGTCAACGCCGGCTCATTCGTGGTGCTTGGCCTCCTGCTGGCCCTCGATGCGCTCTTACCGTCTGCGCTCCTGCTCGGGCTCGGGGCGGCGCTCGGCCTCTACAACGGCCTCGCCAACGGCTCAGGCATGGCGGGTGGGTCGGACCCCGTGCTGTTCCTGCTCGGCAGCGCGCTCGCCGGTTTCGCCGCGATCCTTTTGCCGAGCGCGGTGGTGGTCTCGCTCACCGCCGGCTGGCAGCGGATCGGCGTGCGCGTCCTCGGCAGCTGGCTCGCGGCGGTCGGCGCCATGATCCTCGCCTTGCCGCAGAGCCAGCTGTCGGGCTGAACCGCAATCCGCCGCAGGCGGGCGGCTTTGGCTTGGCCTCTCGCCCGGCTGCGACTATAAGGGCACATCTTTTCCGGGATGCAGGCGAGGCGAGTGATGCAGCGGGCCGGGATCGCGATCCGAGAGGCGCTGACGTTCGACGACGTTCTGCTCGAGCCCGCGCTGTCCGAAGTCCTGCCCGCGGAAGTCGACGTCACGACCCGCCTCACCCGCCGGATCGAGCTCGGCATCCCGCTGATCTCGGCGGCCATGGACACGGTCACCGAAAGCGGCCTCGCGATCGCCATGGCCCAGCATGGCGGCCTCGGCGTGATTCACCGCAACCTCACCCCCACGGCGCAGGCCGACGAGGTGCGCAAGGTCAAGAAGTTCGAGGCCGGCATGGTGGTCAATCCGATCACGCTCGGCCCCGAAGCGACGCTCGCGCAGGCGCTCGACCTGATGGCCGCGCACCAGATCTCCGGCATCCCAGTGGTCGAGGGCGAGGCGCGCCGGCTGGTCGGCATCCTGACCAACCGCGACGTCCGCTTCGCAACCGATCCCGACGTGACCGTGCGCGAGCTGATGACCGCGCAGAATCTGGTCACCGTGCCCGAAGGCGTCGGTCGCGAGGAGGCCAAGCAGCTGCTTCATCGCCATCGGATCGAGAAGCTGCTCGTGGTCGACGACGACTTCCGCCTGATCGGTCTGATGACGGTCAAGGACATCGAGAAGGCACAGACCTTCCCCATGGCCTGCAAGGACGCCGAGGGGCGGCTCCGGGTCGGCGCCGCAACCGGGGTCGGCCCGGCCGGACTGGAGCGCGCCGCAGCCTTGATCGAGGCGGGCGTGGACGTCCTCGTGGTCGACACCGCACACGGCCACTCGATGCGCGTCCTCGATGCGGTCGATCGGATCCGGCGCCTCAGCAACGACACCCAGGTGATCGCCGGCAATGTCGCCACGCTGGCCGGCGCGAAGGCCCTGATCGACGCTGGTGCCGATGCGGTCAAGATCGGCATCGGCCCGGGCTCGATCTGCACGACGCGGGTCGTCGCGGGGGTCGGCGTGCCGCAGCTGGCCGCGCTGATCGACCTCACCGAGCACTGCCATCACCGCGACGTGCCGGTGATTGCCGACGGCGGCATCCGCGCCTCGGGCGATCTCGCCAAGGCGATCGCGGCCGGTGCCGACTGCGCCATGATCGGCTCGCTGTTCGCCGGCTGCGACGAGAGCCCGGGCGAGGTCTATCTCTACCAGGGCCGCTCCTATAAGGCCTATCGCGGCATGGGCTCGCTCGGCGCCATGGCGCGCGGCTCGGCCGATCGCTACTTTCAGGAGGAGATCCGGGATTCCCTGAAGCTTGTCCCGGAAGGAATCGAGGGCCAGGTGCCTTACCGCGGCCCGCTCGCCAACATCATCCAGCAGCTGGTCGGCGGCCTGCGCGCGGCCATGGGCTACACCGGCAACGCCACGATCGCGGCGATGCAGCAGGGCTGCACCTTCCTGCGGGTGACCCAGGCGGGCGTGCGCGAAGGCCACGTCCACGACGTCGCGATCACCCGCGAAGCGCCCAACTACCGCCGTGAGATCTGAGCCAAGGCCCTGAGGCCCGACCGGGCGCGCGCCGCTCCCTACGATGCTTTGTCGGGCAGCAGCTTCTCGGCGGGCAGCGGTTCGTCCATCATGAGCGGATCGGACGAGAGCGGATCCGACAGCAACGCATCATCATCAGCGTTCGGTTCGGTCACAACCGGCAGCTTTGGCCGGTAGGTCCGCTCGGGCGCGGACACGAAGTGCGGTCGAACGTAGACACCGTCCCGGATGTATCCCGGCACGTAGACCGTGGCCGAGGCCGATCCGGCGGCGCCGACCACCCCAAGGGCAAGCATCAGAACGCCCAGCCGCAGCATTGCTGTCTCCTTCCGTTAATCGGCAGGAAACTGATATTAGAATGCGGTTAAGCTAATAAAGTTAATATTTGGTACTCGCGTACGCTCCAGCGCATTTTATCAAAATTCACCAGTCTTGACTGGTTCGGACGCCGGGCAACTGTCGCCGTGTTGACCGCCCGAGTGCAGGATGCAGAGCGCGGGGCGACCTGGTCTATTTGCTGGCCAGGCTCTTGAGGTAGGCGACGATGTCCTCGATTTCCTGGCGCGACAGGTTGAAGTTCGGCATCGGCGGGTGTGGCGCGGCCAGCCAGCCGCGCAGTTCGTCCTCGGTACGCTCGCCGTGGGCGAGCAGCGCGGGCAGCGCCGGACCGGCATCGGCGCCGTGGCCTTGGAGATCGACCACATGGCAGCTGGTGCACCAGGTCTCGGCCAGCGCCCGGCCCCGTTCCGGATCGCCTTGTGCCTCTGCCGTCTGTGCCAGAGCAATCCCGGCGATCGCGAGCCAACCATGCCGCCCGATCACAACCCCACTCCATCACTGGTTCGACGCGCCTAGCATGGCAGATCGCTCGACGCTCTGCCAGCCGGCTTCTAAAGGATGGAGCGGGGCTGCCCCGCGCGGCCCTGGCGCGGACCGTCTTGGACCTGTGCCGCCTGCGTCAGGGCCAACACGCTGATCGCGAGCCAACCAAGCCGTCCCACTGGTATCCCCGCGCCGGAACCTTCTTCGACGCGTCGCGTTGTCTGCCCTGAAGCACCTGCAGACCGAAGACGCGGAGGGTCGACTGTCGTCATGTACAGCATTTTCTACCTCATCGGCGTGATCGTCGTGGTCCTGGCGATTCTGTCCTTCCTTGGGATCCATTGACGCCTCGCGTCGCGAAGACATCGCATCCCGACCACGCAACCGGAGACCACCATGGCGAGCCCAGGAGCAGAGCGCCCGCTCGGTACCGACGCGGGCCATACCGATAGCCCGGCCGACGCGGTCAAAGAGCACGGCCAGAAACTGAGCGACCGGGTCACAGAGACCGCCGATGAGCTCAAACGCCAGGCGGAGGGCGCCGCTCACGACATTCGCGATCGCGCTTTCTCTGCGGCGGACGAGGGGAAGAATGCGGCGGCGAAACGAATGGAAAGCGTGGCGCACGCATTCCGTATCGCCTCGGATGACTTGCGCGACCAGGGCCAGCCCATGGTCGCCGAGTATTCCGGTCATATTGCCGAAGGCCTGGAGAGTATGGCCCAATCCTTGGGCCGGCGGAACGTGGATGAGCTGATCGAAGGGATTGAAGATCTTGCCCGCGAGCGGCCCGTCGCCTTCATGGGCGGCGCCATGATGGCCGGGTTTGCGCTCGCTCGCTTCATGAAGAGCTCGGCGGCGCG